>JAOACV010000369.1 GCA_026417675.1 Verrucomicrobiia bacterium | reverse complement strand
TGTGTATAAGAGACAGGAAGAAGCGACTGGCCGAAATTGACGCCCTCTACAAAGCGAAGATTGCCGAGTCGGAACTCGCCCTCCGCGACAAGATCGCCGCCGCCCGCGCCGCGGGGAACTTTGAGGAAGCGGAGAAACTGGAGCAAACGCTGACCGCCGAACGCCAGAAACTTCGCGAGGAATGCGAAGCGAAGAAGGAAAAGGCGCGGCAGGGAAAGTGATGGACGGCGGGGAGCGCAAACGCCGAAGTTTGGCCCGACGCTGCCCGGCGAGACTTGGGCGTTAGCTTAATGTCGGTCACTTAGAACCAGCCGCTTTGCCCGCGCCACGCGCGCGCTCGGCGCGCCGCGGGTCCGTTTTTCAGACGTAGCTGCGATACTGCGGCCTCCACATTTTCGACCGGATGAACTCCAGGATGTCTTTCGGCTTTTTCGCGCGGGCGAGGTTCTCGCGGTAGGCGCACGCGGCGACAGCGGCGGCAATGCCGGCGCTGACCTCCTGGATGCGCTGAAGGGACGGATAAACGCGGCCCATCGCCAAGTCGCTGTCGAGCACCTGGGCGGCGAGAGCTTTGGCGGCTTCGGCAAACATGCGGTCGCTGACGTGGCGCGCTTCGCAGGCGATGACGCCCAGACCCACGCCGGGGAAGATGTAAGCGTTGTTGCCCTGGCCCGGCACGAATGTCTTGCCCTCGTATGTGCAGGGCGGGAACGGACTGCCGCTGGCATAGATGGCGCGCCCCTTGGACCACGTGTAGGCTTCCTCGGCCGTGCACTCGGCCTTCGAGGTCGGATTGGAGAGCGCGAAGATGATCGGGCGTTCGTTCAGCTCAGCCATCGCCTCCACAACCGGCCGGGTGAACGTCTTCGGCATGGCGGACACGCCGATAATGGCCGTGGGTTTCAGCGCGCGAATGGCGTCCAAGAAGTCGGCGCAGAAAGGATGGTCGTGCGCAAAAGGAAGCTTGTGCTCGGCGAGGTTGTCGCGGCCCTTCACCACCAGTCCGTGCGAGTCCACAAACCAACACCTCCGTCGCGCGGCGTCCGTCGGCACGCCCTCCTCCTGCATCGCCGACACGATAAGCTCGCCGATGCCGACGCCGGCCTCGCCCGCGCCGAGGAACAGGATCGTCTGGTCCCGAAGCGCCTGCCGGGTGATGCGCAGCGCCGAGTAGAGGCCGGCCAGCGTCACGGCGGCGGTGCCCTGGATGTCGTCGTTGAAGGTGCAGATTTTCTTGCGGTAGCGGGCCAGGAGCCGGAAGGCGTTGACGTTGGCGAAGTCCTCGAACTGGATGAGCGCCTTGGGCCACCGGCTGTGGACGGCGGTCACGAACTCGTCCACGAGCGCGTCGTATGCTTTGCCTCGCAGCCGCCGCTGGCAAAGGCCGGTGTAGAGCGGGTCGCGCAACAGGGCCTCGTTCTCCGTGCCGACATCGAGCATGACGGGCATGCACTGCGCCGGGTGGACGCCCGCGCAAGCGGTATAGAGCGAGAGCTTGCCGATGGGGATGCCCATGCCGAACGCGCCGAGATCGCCCAAGCCCAAAATGCGTTCGCCGTCGGTGACCACGACGGCCCGCACGTCCCTTCGCGGCCAGTTGCGAAGCAGCCGGGCGACGCGGCCGCGATCGTGGGCGGAGACGTAAAGCCCGCGCGTCTGGCGGAAGAGCAGTCCGAATTGCTGGCAAGCCTGGCCGACAGTCGGCGTGTAGATGATGGGCATCATTTCCTCCACGTGATTCATGACCACGTGGTAGAAAAGCGTTTCGTTGCGGTCTTGGAGGCTGATGAGTTGAACGTAGCGCTCCAAGTCGTTCGGCTCCCTGCGTAAGTTGGCCAGCACGCGTTGCTCCTGTTCCTCGATGGTCAGCACGTGCGGCGGCAACAACCCGCGCAGGCCCAGCGCGTCGCGCTCCCGTTCGGTGAAGGCCGTGCCTTTGTTCCAGAGCGGATCGTGGAGCAGTTCGATGCCTCGCGGAACGCGAAGTCGGGGCTTGGGGCTTTTCTTCGGCATGGGCGGCTCTCCTGATTCGGTTTGCGGCGCCAGTCACGGCACGATCAACAGCGCGTCCACGATGACGAAACCGTCGGCGCCGGCATTGGAGATGACGATGGCGGTCGCGTCGCCGGCGTCAAGTTCAAATCGGCCCAGCGAGTGAAACAGCCCGTCGAATTCCGGCCTGGCTTGCTGGTTGACACGCACAGTTCGCTCGCCGCGCAAGGTGCGGATGGTCACCGGCGTGTTGGCCGCTCGGTTGTTCAACGGCGTATAGGCCAGCCGCACTTCGTAGGCGCCCGCCTTCGGCAGCTTCGGCCGGAAGCAGACGGATTTTGCGCCCTTCTCGCTGTTGCCGTCGGTCAGATAACCGTCGCCGACGAACGGCTTCGAGTGCGTCGAGTGGCTCCAACTGCCAGTCGTCTCGGCCTGCGTGTCGTCGAGCAACACGCCGCCGTATTTCTTCGCCAGCGCCGCCAAGCCGGCCGTTTGCTGTCGCTTGATCCGCGTGGTCGTCCATTGCTCCTGCGGTTTGCCCAGGTCCCAAGGCAGCCACGGCCCCCGGTCGGGCAGCCGCATGTTCGCGTGCGCGCGCCGGGCGACCTCGACCAGCCGCTGCGGTTCGTCATACACGCGCACTTCGCAGACGCCGCGCGGCTCGCTCGCGCGCCCGCGCCGCCTGGCGTGCCAGCCGATCCAACCCCAGCACGTGACGGCGATGCTGGTTCTCGGTTACGGCGGCGATCTGTCTCCACGCGCCGTCCAGCCACGCCTCCACCGCGAACCGTTTCGGCGCGAGCGCCGCGGTTTGGAACGTCACGTGGACCATGTTGAACGTCTGCGGCTGCGGCCACGCCAGCTCGACCCAGTGCGGCGGCGGCGTTTTCGGGTCGGGCGCCCATGCGTTGGGGTTGTCGTCCTCGGCGCGCGCGCGGCCGTTGATGATGTTCGCCGCCGCCATGGGCTTGCCTTTGTAGAGGCCCTCGCTTGACGCGGCAACGCGCGCCCGGCGGGCGAGATCGCGCGGGTCCCGGTTGGGCAGGTCAATGATGTAAGCGCCGTCCTTGAGAAGTTGCTGCTGGAGTTGCTCGATGTATCTTTCGCCAATCTCGCGCGGCGTGGCGCCATGCTCGACACAGAGCGCCGCGCCGACGCCGGCGGCATGGCCGATCACGGCGCAGGTCAGCATCACGCGCGTGTTGGCCAGCGCCAGATGCGTCGCCGAGATGTTGCGCCCGGCCATCAGCAGGTTCTCAACATTCTTCGAGTAAAGACAGCGAAACGGGATCGAGAACGGCAGACCCGCATACGCGCGGCTCGGATCGTCGTAGTGTTTGCCGAACGACCCCACGTGGAAGAAACCGCCCGAGTGATGGTCGTCCACAATCCAGCCGCCGTAGGCGACGCGGTCGGGGAACAACGTTTGCTCGCCGATGTCGTTCTGGGTGAGCACATAATCGCCGATGAGCCGGCGGTTCTCGCGCTTGCCGGCGACGTGGCCGACCCACAAGAGCTTGCAGCGGGCGGCGCGTTGTCTGTCGGGCGGGCAATGGTTCTTCAGGTGGTCCCATAACCCGAAGATGAGCCGCAACAGATCGTCTCGGATCTCCTCGGCGTCGGCGTAGGTGTCCTGCATGCCGCCGAGTTCAATCATCCACTGGTCGCCAATTTCAACGCCGCTGATGAAGCGGGGGTGGCGTCCGGGCGCGAAATCCTCGCAGGACGGAAAGTGGTAGATCCACGATGGCGCTTCGAACCGCTGGGGCGCGCCGGTGTCCTGGTAGTAGTATTTCAACCCGTTGCCCATCGTGTTCTTGCTCTCAACGTCGGGCGCCCACGGCTCGTTGTGCATCGCCTTGGAT
>JAOACV010000368.1 GCA_026417675.1 Verrucomicrobiia bacterium | reverse complement strand
GCCGACGTGGACTGTCGCGCCCGCCTCGCGCGCGCAGTCGGCCAGCAAACGCCGCAGGGCGCCGCAGAGCGGGTCGGCGAACCCGATGTGGCCGACGATGCCGCGGCCGAAGAAGGTGTGCTCGAAGGATTTCTTGGTCCGGTCGAAGAACTGGTCCACCAGCACGATGTCGAGGGGTTTGTATCGCTCCTGCAACGAGCCGACGGCGGAGACGCTGAGGATGTGGGTCACGCCGAGCTTTTTCATGCCCCAGATGTTGGCGCGATGATTGAGTTCGCTGGGCATGATGCGGTGGCCGCGGCCGTGCCGCGGCAGGAATACCACGTCGCGCCCCGCCAGTTTGCCGGTGATATACGCGTCCGACGGCGCGCCGAACGGCGTCCTGAGCCGCACCGGCTTGCGCCCGGTGAAACCTTCGATGTCGTAAAGCCCGCTGCCGCCGATGATGCCTATGCGCATAATCTCTCCTTGCCTCGCAGTTGATTGACCAACCAGTGCGCCTGCCGCGTCGTCTCCGGCAGGCGGTAACGCGGGGCGCATTCCAACACGAGCGCGGTCGCGGCGTCGAGCGAGATTTTGTGGCCGACGCTCACAAACAACGGCGCGACGCCGTCGCGCGTGCGCAGGACGCGCCCAATGACCTCGCCTCCGTCGCGCAGGTCGCTCCAACTGCCCCGGGCGCGCCCTGGCTCGCGATAGTCGCCGACGAGCCGGCTCTTGGCGCAGCCGACGGTCGGCAGGTCAAGCACAAGGCCCAGATGCGACGCCAGACCGCACCGGCGCGGATGCGCGACGCCCTGGCCGTCCACCAGCACCGCGTCGGGCGCGCGACGCAGTTTGCGGAATGCTTTCAGCAGCGGCGGAATTTCGCGGAAGCTCAGCAGGCCCGGCACGTAGGGAAACCGCGCGCGATCAGTAATGCTGGCGGTTTCCACGACGCGCAGCGAAGGCAGTTCGAGCACGACGACCGCCGCATAAACGGTCTCGGAGGCTCGCGGGCGTCGGGTGAATCGCGACGGAACGAAGTCGTAGGACACATCCACGCCGGCAATGAACCGGGGCGAAATTGGTTTCGCGGTCGCAATGACCAGACCGCGCAACTGTTGCTGGAATTCAGCCGCCTGGCGGGCACTCAGCCGCGGCGGCGCCAAATCCGGCCGGGCGATGTTCATCGCGCGAACTGGCCGACCCAGACCGGCACCCAAGTCATGGAGTGGCCGGTTTGGCCGACTGCGCACGCGCGGACCAAGCTGGAATGGCCGGCGGTGGCGGAACGGGGGATTCTTCCTTCTTGGACTTGAAGCGGTCCCACGGATACGCCGGCTGCATGTAAGGCTTGTAGTTGTCGGGGCACGAGACGGGAAACGTCAAGGTCTCGTAGAGGCCGACGAACTCGCGCGCGATGAAATGGCCGGCGCATTTGAACCAGCCAACCGTCAGCCCCAAGGCCGGCCCTTCGTGGCGGGTTTCCTCGCAGATGGTGGCGGGCACCTCGACGAAGCCGCAGAACAAGCCGGCAAGGCCGCGCTTGAGTTTGTCCGACGGACCCTCCGCCCAGACCGGGGTGGCCAAACCCCACAGACAGAGTGCCACCGCGCCAACTACTACAAGCTGACGATGCAGTTTCATAAGGACCTCCGATCAAGGCGACCTCGGCCGGCTGTTCTTGGGAGGCGGAGCCGCGATGATCAACTTGCCGCGAGGGACTGGATACGCGAGTGAGGGCAGGGCGGCTTGCTTGTCCTCCTCGTCGCGAAAACGGTCCNACGGATAGGCCGGCAACAGGATGGCCTGGTATTCGTCCGCCCCCGCGAACGGGAAGGTCAGGATTTCGTAAACGCCGGTGAACTCGCGCGCCACGCCAAAACCGATGCCCTTGATCCAGCCGACCGTGAGGGCCATGAGGAGACCGTCCCGCTGGGTTGTCTCCCACATCGCGCCGGGGATTTCCAGAAACCCCAGGAAGAGACCCGCCGCGCCCCGACCCAGTTTGTCGAGCGGCCCGTCGGCGGACGTTTGGAGAGGGGTCAGACACACACACGTCGCCACAGCGACACCCGCCAGGAAATGGAGAGTCTTTGACATAATCACCTCAACGCCGCGTGGGAGGATAGGTAAACCGGCGCGGTTTGCAAGCCTGAACGACACCGGTTTTTGGCCTCGCGCGGACGGGAGCCGGTGGCTAGGATGGGCGCGGTGAAAATCATTTTTTCCCCCGACTGTCTCGCTTACGAATCGGCCGGTCATCCGGAGTCGGTCCGACGCGTGCGGGCGAGCGTGGATTTTCTGCGGCAGCAACCGCGTCACCAGTTCGTGACGCCCCGGCCTTGCGCGGATGAGGACCTCCGGCGGGTGCATACCGCGCGGTTGTTGGAGCAGGTGAAGCTCGGCACGTTCGCCGACGCAGACACGCCGGTGTTGCCGGGCATCTACGAGCACGCGCGGCGCTCGGCGGGCGCGGCGATTCAGGCGGCGGAGCTGGCGTGGAGCGGCGAGCCGGCGTTTTCGTTGATGCGGCCCCCGGGACATCATGCGACCCGCGACCAAGTGATGGGGTTCTGCTATTTCAACAACATCGCGGTCGCCGTGGCGCGGCTGATGGCCGGCAGGAACGGGCCGCGGCGCGTGGCGATCGTGGACTTCGACTGTCACCACGGCAACGGCACGGAGGACATTTTTCAAGGCGAAGCGCGCGTGCTGTTTGTGTCGTTGCACCAAAGCCCCTGCTATCCGGGCACCGGCCTGAGATCGGAGGGGCGGGCGTTGAATTTCCCGCTGCCGCCCGACACCGACGGGCCGGAGTTTCTGGCGGTGCTGGAGCGCGCGCTGGAGAAGGTTCGCGCGTTCGGGCCGGAGATGTTGGCGGTCTCAGCCGGCTTCGACGGTTACAAACGCGACCCGCTCACGAACATGAAGCTGGAGATCGCGACATTCGGCGAGGTTGGCCGGCAACTCGCGGCGTTGAAGTTGCCGATGTTCGCGGTGCTCGAAGGCGGATACTCGACGCGGCTGCCGCACTGCATCGGCGCGTTCTTAGACGGCTGGGAAGGCGTCGGTCCGCGGGCCTGAGACGCGGGCAGGTTGACGCGTCCGCCGCGCAGGCTATGTTTGCCGGCCGCGCGGGCATCGCAGAACCCGCGTCGTCTTGCGCTGATGGTATGGCCGGCGTGAAGAGCAGGTTTTCCGGGAACATCCAACCACAGAACAGAGAAACAAAGGAAATTCACATGAGAAGATGGATTGCACTGACAGCAATGGCGCTGGTGGCCGTGACGTGCCGCGGGGCGGACGACTGGGTTGCGCGGGAACTGCGCGACGGGGCGCAACTGCTCTCCAGAAAACAATACGGGCGCGCTTTTGAGATCTACCACAACCTGTTGATCGTCAACCGGGCGGCGCCGCTGGACGGCGACCAGGTCGATCAAGCCAAACGCGGCCTGGCCGCCGCAGCCGTGTGGGTGAAAGTGAAAAACCCCGCCACGCCGAATGCGGAGTTTGCCGCGCGCGCCAGGTCGGCCGGTCTGGTCGCGGTCGGCGCGGCGTGGATGCCGCCCGAAACGAAGGCGCGCCTGAGCGCCGAAGCAGTGAGGTCGTTGGAGAAACTGGCCCAATCCCCGGCGTGTGCCGACTGCAAGGGTCAAGGCGTGGTCCAGTGCGCTAATTGCGACCACGGCAAGCTCCGTTGTCCGACTTGCCTCGGCACCGGACGCACGGGCGGCGCGGTGGCAACCACCCGCGGCGCGCCCTGCGTGGCGTGCAACGGCAGCGGCGCTCTGCTGCGCTGCGCTGCGTTCACCGGGCCGGCGACAAAGAGGCGCAGGTCATAGCCTGGGTTTAAGCGAACCAATGCCTCGATCTGGCCG
>JAOACV010000367.1 GCA_026417675.1 Verrucomicrobiia bacterium | reverse complement strand
GTATTGGCAAGGATGCCGTCGCCGAGCTGGGACATCGCGAAGAGACCGTTGGTGAGGGTGATGGCGCCCCCGTTGGTGACGGTCAGCACGCCGCCGTTGGTGATGATGAGGGCGTTGAAGGAACCGTTGGTGCCGAGCGTGAACGCGCCCGCGGCAAAGGCGTTGGTGCCGTCCACGAGCGCAGTGATGCCGTCCTCGGCGGACGCGGCGGAACCAACATCGAACGTCATCGTCGCGCTACTGGCGCTGAAGTTGCGGAACCGCACGCCGGAAAGGGTGCCGTCCCACCAGCGCGCGCCGGGCATGGAATAGTCGGTGAACTCGTTCTTGTAACCGGCGGCGGTGTTGCCGGCGTAGTAAAGGTCGTTCGCGTCGCCGGAGTTCACGTTGTTCTGGAAATGCCAGAGGTTGTCGGCCTGCATGAGCGAGCACTCGTAGTTGGCGTGGCTGATGTTTGGCACGAGGCTCTGGTTGTCCTTGTTGCCGAGTTCGTCGCAGTGCCAGATGGCGACGCCCGCGGCGGGAATGCTCGCGTCGCGGCCGGTTTTCTGGCGGTTCTCGACCAGAAAATACTCGGTCATCATGCCGGGCCGCCGGTAGATGTAGGTCTGGCCGGGGGTGGCCCCCGACCACGCGGTGACGGTGGCGGTGAGGACAGAAGTGCTGGTGAGTTCCACGGGCGTGATCCAGCCAGCAGCGCGTTTGAGGTAAGCGCAGATATGCTGCGGGTTGGTGGAGTTGGCGGAGATGTTCATCAAGCAAAAACGACCCGCGCCGCCCGTGGAATCGTAGCCGTAGTCGTAGATATCGGGAAACCCGCAGAGCATGTGGCCGTTCTCATGGCAGAAAGTGCTGAGGCGCAGCGACGTGCCGATGTTGGTGATCTGATACTTGTAGAGGCTCTTACCGCTGGCAGGCAGCGGCACGGCGGAGGCGAGGCTCGAAGAGTGCGGCCACAACCCCTTGGCCCACACTCCGCTGTTGTTGCCCGCAAAAAAGACGTTGAAGGCCACCACGCGGTTGTTGCTGTCCACCGTCAACGGCTCCAGCAGCGGCAGGATGTCGGTCTCGTAGTTCGGCAGGTTGGTCATCACGTTGAGGCAGTCGTTGATCAACAAGCGGCCGCAGATGCCAGAGTCCTTGCTGGTGTCGTTGTAGTAGCTCTTCGGCTGCGGCGCGCGGATGTAAAAGGTGACGGTGTTGGTGTAGGTCAGCAGGCCGCCGGAGTTGTCGTAAAAATACTCCTTCACCGACCCGTTGTTGCCGTAGCCCGTGTAGCCGTCGGCGTTGCAAAAGGCGATGATGTTGGTTTGGGGAATCGTTGCGGGGTCGTCGCTGAAATCTATAAGCATGGTGAAGCCAACTTTCAGACCGATGGTGGGCAAACTCGGCGGCGCGAGCTGCGAATCGCCTTGCGCGGCGGGTCCGGGCGCCACGCCAGGCGCCGCCCCGACCCTCTGCCCATCCAACCTGCGCCGGGCTGCCTTCAACGCTTCCCAGCGCGGTTTGATTTCCATCGCCGCCTCCCACTGCCGCTGGCGCGCCGCAACCTGCCGCTGCCGCGCTTCCGCGCTCATCCGAATACGCTTGCCCAGTCTCAGCGCCGCCGGATTGCCCCGATGAACCTGCACGCCTGTCGAGACCAACTCGCCGCTGGCCGCCTGACACGCAAGACAATAGGCCCCGCGCGCGTGGTCGAACATCACCGTGTAGCCATCCAACGTCTCGAACACGGCATGGAATTCGTCGCCCCAGCCATGCAACCGGATGCGCGTGCCATCCGGCTGCATGAACTCGAACTCCTCGTCGAAGGGCGCCCCCAGACCCGGTGACCCGTTCATCGCGATCAGGACGACGAACAACATCCACCGAGCAAACTTCTTCGTCATCGGCTCATCTACCTCCGCCAACGCTTCTCGGCACGGCACCCGCGGCGACACGCCGCGTTCCGCGCGCCTTATCGCATAGCGCGGCAGAGCGCGCAAACATTTTCACGGGAGACGTTAAAAAGGCCAACACCCCCGTGTTCGCCTCTTCGAGCGCAGACGTTGTTTCATCCACTACCGCGTGGATGACAACAGACCGATGGTGGCGCGCAGGGACGATTGGCGCCCGGCGCGCCGCGAACCTGAATTCCGATGGGACGCTCTTCCTCCAACGCCAGACCGATGCCGCAGGCGTCGGCTCGGCCCCAACGGCGAACTTCGACAGACAAAGCTGTCCGCCTCGCGGTCAACCTCGGCCTTCGGCTTCAACCCAGACGGCGAAGTATCTTGCGGACCTCGTTGGCGCGAAAAGCGCGCAGCGTTTGGGTCTTGATGTAGCCCTGCCGGCAAAGGCTGACGGCGAAGGCGGCCATCGTTTCATCATCCGGAGCCTCGGCAATGCACACGGTGTCGTAGCCGCCCAGGGTCCAGAAAATGTCCGTGAGTTTCACGCCCATCTTCTTGCCCAGGGCAACGGCGGCTTCTGCGCGCTTGGGGGAGTCCTGGATCTCGTTGACGCCCTGTCGCGTCATCTGGTTCAGCATGATGTAGCTAGCCATGTCGGTCTCCTTTCTTTGGGGTTGCGTGTGGCGCGAGTGTCCGCCTGACCGCGGCGTTTTTCAAGCTTCGGATGCGATCCGGCTCGTGAGGCCCAAGTCTACCGTTGCGGATCGCCTCAGGACCGCGTAAAGGTTCGGCCATCAATCATGTCACTCAAAGACAGGCTCATTGAACTCGGCAAGAATCTGCCAGCGCAGTTTCAACCGCAACAGGATGGGACGCTGGCGACGGAGTATGTCGTGGCGGAGAGGCGGTGGTTGTTGTCGAGGAAGAAGGTCACCTACCGCTGCCGGGTGCGCGTGGACGAAGCCCGCAGGGCGGTGCGGATGTTCGAGATGCTCAAGGAGAGCGGGTTCGGCCTGTCAAGCAGCTCGGATGACATCGGGCCGGGGTTCGGGTTCAAGAAGGAAACCTGCAAGACCACCGGCCCGGCGCGGGAAGGCGGGATTGACGAACAGGCGCGGTTGCTCGGCCGGCAATACAAGTGCGAGTTCGACTTCTCCGCGGTCAGGAACGTCGTCAAACAAGCCGCCACCGAGGCCGGTTATGCGTTCTCAATGTGCCTGACCGATCCATAACGATTTTGGACAAAGAAACCGCGAAACATCCCCAACGCACGAAAAACAGAACGACCACCGGCGCACGCCATCGCAACGGCTCGATGCCGCTTCGCGTGTTCCTTCGGGTTTAAGAGCGCTTTTCCTCGATCAGAACGTAGCTGCCTTTGTCATCCCACTTGTCGCAGGGGAACTGCTTGTTGGGGTTGACAATGACACGGCCTTCCTTGTTGACGCTGATGCCCAGGCGGACGACGCCGCCCGAAGCCGGGCCGACGGTGGCGACGCCCTCGTCGTTGAAGACCGACTCGTGGGTGCGGCAAAGGATGCGGCGGTCGTCATTCGGGTCGCGGTAGAGCGCGCCGCCCATGTGCGGGCAGGTGGTGCTGGCGGCAAAGAGACGGCCTTGGTATCGGATGACGAAGAAATCGTTTCGGATGAAGTCCTCCGAGATGCCATCCTTCTCAAACCCCTTGAGCGGACCGATGTCAACGGTGGGCAATTCGCCGCCTGCCGCCGCGGCCACGCCGTCGGCTGCGACCAAGACGCTTCCCGCCGCGACGGCAAGAAACCGCCGGCGGTTGATCAACGTCGGCGAAGGGGAGTCTTCGCGGCAACAACCCGTTTGTTTTTCAGTCCCACAGCGACAGACGCACGCGCTTTGGTCATCGTTTTGCATGGCGCGACACTATGCCCGCCATGCGCCCTGTCAAGTCAGAGCTGTGGTCATTGCGGCAACTTCTTGAGGCTGGCGTCGTCTATGT
>JAOACV010000366.1 GCA_026417675.1 Verrucomicrobiia bacterium | reverse complement strand
GGGCGTGAAGCAGGGCGGGATTGACCGTGCCCTTGTTCGCGGGCGTGCAGACCACGCGATCCGGACAACCGGCGATGCGCGCGAGCGTCACGGTCATCAAACAGGTCGAGACCAGGGGCGCCGTGCCGCCGGGAACGTAGATGCCGACGCGGCGCAGGGGATCGTATTTCTCGCCGACGCGCGCGCCCTGCGCGTTGCGCCCGCTCCAGTCGCGACGCAAGCCGCGGCGATTGAAGCACTCGATGTTCCGCAACGCGAAGCGGGCGGCCTTCGTGAACCCGGCGCTGACGGCCTTCTCCGCGCCGCGCAGTTCCGCGTCGCTGACGCGAAACGCCGCAGCCGACGCCGGTCTCCAGCCGTCGAAGCGCGCCGTCAGCTCGGTCAGCGCCTCGTCGCCGCGGGCGCGCACGTCCTCGATGATGTCACGCGTGCGGGCCTCAACGGTCGGGTCAAAGAGGCTTGTCTGCTCCAGCGCGGCAAGCTGGGCGGCAAAGTCGGGCGAACGATAATCCAGTCGTTTCATGGGGCAAATCCGGCCGCCGACTTGTAGCAAAGCGTCTGGAGCGGCAAAAGCCTTTTGTTCATTCCGCGTCGGGCGGGAGCAGCGGCGTTGGAAAATCCGCTGAATACGTTCTTCCATCTTGAAGGCCGGGCGATTACAACAGCGCCATGCAACGGCGCATGGTTCGTTTGTGGCAGTGGCTGTTCGCGGTCGTAGCTGGCCTGCTGGTTTGTGACGCCGCAGAGCGACGACAGCCGAACATCCTCCTCGTTGTCACCGACGACCAAGGTTACCCCGACCTTGGCTGCATCGGCTCCAAGCCCGTGCGGACGCCCACACTCGACCGGCTCGCCGCCGAGGGCGTGCGCGGGACCAGTTTCTACGTGACCTGGCCGGCCTGCACGCCGTCGCGCGGCAGCATCCTCACGGGCCGCTACCCGCAGCGCAACGGCCTCTACGACATGATCCGCAATGACATGGTCAACTACGGCCATCGTTACACGCCGGAGGAATACGCCGTGTCGCCGGAGATGACGCTCGGCCTCGATGTGCGCGAGCAGACCCTTGGCGACGTGTTGCGGCGCGCGGGCTACCGGACCGGCATGGTCGGCAAGTGGGACATGGGTCAGGCGCGGCGGTTCCTGCCGTTGCAGCGCGGATTCGACTTCTTCTACGGTCACGGCAACAACGGCATTGATTACTACACCCACGAGCGCTACGGCATCCCCTCCATGTTTCGCGGCAACGAGCGCACCGAGGCCGACAAGGGCACGTATGCCACCGACCTCTTCAAACGCGAGGCGCTGCGGTTCATCGCCGAGAGCAAGGACCGTCCCTGGTTTCTTTACCTCGCCTTCAACGCGCCCCACAGCGCGTCGTCGTTCGGCAGCGACCCGACCGACCGCAAGACGCGGGAAGGCGTGCAGGCGCCCGAGCAATACGTTGCCCCGTATCGCGGCAAGGTGAAAGACGAGCGGCTCGCGAAATACTACGGCGCCGTCACTTGCATGGACGAGGCCCTCGGCGAGATCCTCGCGCGCCTCAAGCAATCCGGCCAAGGCGAAAACACGTTCCTCCTGTTTTTCTCCGACAACGGCGGCAGCGGCAACGGCGGCAACGCGCCGCTTAAGGCCGGCAAGAGCAGCCTGTGGGAAGGCGGCCTGCGTGTGCCGTTCATTGCGTGGTGGCCAGGTCACGTCCCTGCCGGCAAAGTCAGCGACGAATTCCTCACTTCGCTCGAAGTCCTGCCCACCCTCGCCGCCGCCGCGGGCGCGAAGTTGCCGGAGGGCGTGAAGCTCGACGGTTTCGACATGCTGCCGGTGCTGCGCGGCGAAAAGCAATCACCGCGCACGGAGATGTTCTGGCAGCGCCGCAGCGACAAGGCCGCGCACGTGGGCCAGTGGAAATGGATCGAGTCAGCCAAAGGCGGCGGCCTGTTTGACCTCTCAACGGACATCGGTGAAACCCGCGATCTCTCGGCGGAGAAGCCTGACGTGCTCGCGCGCTTGAAAGCACGCTTCGACGCGTGGCGCAAAGAAATGGACGCGGCCGAGCCGCGCGGACCGTTCAGAGATTATTAAAACTATTATACATTGAGGAGAACAGACATGAACCACGGAACACGCGGAGCACACGGAACGAACAGATTGGAACCCCGGCGGATTTGGAAGCTGCTTTCCGTGTATTCTGCGTGTGCCGCCGTTTTGCTTCTCCTCCTGTTGCGCGCGACGGCCGCCGAGAGAACCTTCCGCGCCGGCGCGTTCGCATTCCGGCTGGCGGTCCATTCCCGACGCGGCCAGAACGGGGATGTTGCGCAGGTCGGGAT
This sequence comes from Verrucomicrobiia bacterium, assembly GCA_026417675.1. Classification (GTDB taxonomy): domain Bacteria; phylum Verrucomicrobiota; class Verrucomicrobiia; order CAIQCK01; family CAIQCK01; genus JAOACV01. The sequence continues at coordinate 66 of JAOACV010000366.1, read as the reverse complement.
CGGCTTTCAACTCTTGAATGATTGGTAACACATCTTCGCCGCCGAGGTGCAGATCCAACATAATCA
>JAOACV010000365.1 GCA_026417675.1 Verrucomicrobiia bacterium | reverse complement strand
GGCAGGGCTGGCCTACCTGCTGCTGCCGTTCCTGGCCCTGGTGGGCAACGAGACGCTGCGCCTGCCGCTGGCCGATCTGGGCGTGTTGCTGCTGGCGCTGCTGCTGGCTCTGTCTTATGAAATGACCGGAAACCTTCTCGTTTCAATGGTCATCCACGGCCTGTTCAACACCACGACGCTGTTGGTGCAATTCGTCATGCAGGAACCATGAGAACGCTGCGCGAGCTGGGCGAGGAAGGTTGGATCGCGTTGCTGAAAAGCCGCTTTCCAAGCGGCGGCGACGTGCTGGCGGGCATCGGGGACGATTGCGCGGCGGTTCGTTTGCCGCGCGGCGCCGGTCGCAAGGTGCTGCTTCTGAAAACCGACGCGGTGGTGGAGGGTGTTCACTTCGACCGCAGGGCGACGCCGTTTCAGATCGGTTGGAAGGCGATGGCCCGCCCGCTGAGCGACATCGCCGCGATGGCGGGCCAGCCCCGGTGGGCCTTGGTCACCGCCGCTCTGCGCGGGAATATGGCCGCCCGGTTCGCGCGGGAGGTCTATCAAGGCATGACCGCTGCCGCCAAATCGTTCGGGGTCGCCATCGTCGGCGGCGAAACGGTGCGCACGGCGGGGCCGTTTTGGTTCAGCGTGGCGTTGATCGGCGAGGTGGACAGGCGCCATCTGCGATTGCGCTCCGCGGCGCGCATCGGCGACGCGATTCTTGTCACGGGCGCGCTCGGCGGTTCCATTCACGGCAAACATCTGACGTTTGTGCCGCGCATCGCGGAGGCGCGCTGGCTGGTGGAACACGCGCCTATCCGCGCGATGATTGACCTCAGCGACGGTCTTGCGCGCGACCTCGGTCACATTTGCCGCGCCAGCGGCGTGGGCGCCCGGTTGGAAGCGCCAACCATCCCGATGGCGCCTGCCTCGGCAGGATCGCTCCATCGCGCGCTCAATGATGGCGAGGACTACGAGCTGCTCTTCACCGTGCCTGCCAGCGCCGTGCGGCGGCTGCGCGCTGGCTGGCGGCGCAAGTTCCCGGTCCTGCCGCTGACGCAAATTGGTCGGATCGTGCGCGGAAGTCGCATCACCCTCGCCGACGCACAGGGCAACACAAGGCCGCTGAACGAGAGCGGCTACGACCACTTTCGCAAGGAACCGTGAGCACTTGCCGCCCACCGCTTGCCTCTTACCTCACCCATAGCGCCCAAGAAACACTGGCGCTGGGCGAACGACTCGCCGCGGGCTGGCCTATCGGAACCGTGGTTGCGCTCACAGGTGAACTGGGTTCGGGAAAGACGGTGCTCACCAAAGGCATCGCGCGCGGCTTGGGGGTCAGCGAGGCGATTACCAGCCCGACGTTTACACTGATCGGCGAACACCCCGCGCGCGATGGCCGGAAGCTCTATCACGTGGACCTCTATCGTCTTGACCGTCCGCAAGAAGCCGTCGAAATCGGCATTGAGGAGAAACTGTCCCCGGACGGCTGGACAATCATCGAGTGGGCGGAACGACTCGGCGATGTCCTGCCGCCGGAGGCGGTGCGGATCAACATTGAAATCATCGGCGAGAACGACCGGCGCATCACAGTGCGGGACATGCGGAACGCGGAGTGCGGGATGCGGAGTCAGGAACCATGATCGCGCTCGCTCTCGACACTTCGGGGCCGGTTGGATCGGTTGCATTGCGGCGCGACGGACGTTTGGTTGCCGAACGCACCCTCGACACGCAACAGCATCATTCATCGTTGTTGCTGCCGACGATTGACGAACTGTTGCGGGCAGATGGGTTGGCCCCGCGCGAGGTGGGGCTTTGGGTCGTTGGACTCGGTCCCGGCAGCTACACCGGCATCCGGGTGGGTATCGCGGCCGCGAAGGGGTTTGCGGTGGCTTGGGGCCGACCGCTGGTTGGGGCGGGCAGCGTTGAGGCGCTTGCGTTGGAGCACGGAGCGAACCGTTCCGGCGCGGTCGCGGTTGTCGTGGACGCGCGGCGCGGCGAGGTCTATTTCTCACTCGCGGTCTGCGGAAAGACCGTCGCGCCCCTTCAGATCATCACGCTTGACGCCTTGCCCGATTTGGTCACTCAGCAGGCCTTGTTCGTCGGTCCGGAGATCAAACGTTATCAGCCGGACATCGCCCGGCTTCTGGGCGAACGCGCGTTGTTCCCGACGGTCAACGTGCATCCACGCGCCGCGTTTGTCGGCGAATTGGGCGAGCGACGGTTTGCGGAGCAGGGTCGCGGTGACGAGAAGGTGGAGCCGGTCTATCTGCGGCCCACCAATTATGTAAAGGCGAGACAGTGAAACCAGGCCTGCAGCCGCGCGGCAGGATCGCCTCCTCGGCCATTTCGGCGGTTCGCTCTTTTCGAACGCGATACTCCGTGCCGGGTGAAAGTCATCGCGTTCGGAGAGCGCGATTCACCTCAGCCGCCTCATCTGGCCCGGCCACCGGCTTTGCGGCCACCCTGAGCCGTTCGCGGCGATTTGCCGGTGACAGATTGTTGTTGCGATTACGGGGGATTTCCGTATGGTCTGCGCCGTTGGTTGACGGAAGGCGTTCGCAGTGAGCTGGTGGATTGTCCGGTGACAATCCGAAGCCCAAACGGTTCGGGAACAGTCACTGGTCCTCCAACCGCAGCAGAGAGAGAAGAGACAGCATGGGCAACAGACTATTCGTGGGAAACCTGTCGTTTTCCACCACCGAGGGCGATGTGCTCGACTTGTTCAAACAGGCCGGCAACGTGACCAATTGCGAACTGATCATGGATCGTGCCACGAACAGGTCGCGCGGGTTTGCCTTCGTTGAGATGGGCAGCCAGGAAGAGGCCGCCAAGGCCATCGAAATGCACCACGGCAAGGAGTTCCAAGGCCGCACCTTGACCGTCAATGAAGCCCGGCCGCGCGAGGAACGCCCCCGCAACAACTTCGGCGGCGGTCACCGCGGCGACCGGGGCGGCCGACGCAATTTCGACCGCGACCGCCGCTAGACGTCCCCTCTCCGTCCGGAGATTTCCCGCATCAGCTCCTGCCCGACGGCGCGCGAGTCTGTCGCGCGTTCCGCATGAGGTCTTTTTCACTTCAAGGCTGACATCGGCGGCAGCAGGAGCTTTCTCACTGAGTCGTCGAGTCCGAGACGGAACCAAGAGGTCAAGGCCAAGGACACTCAGACGTTCTCCTCGCCCGGACGGCCCGTCCAAACAGAGCTGTTTTTTCTGCCGGCGCTGAATCAAAAAAAGACTCGGTGCGCGGCTTGACAAACGCGGCTTCATGAACCAAGTTGCGCCGTTCGAGGACCGAGCAGTAAGAAAAAGAGCGATCAGGTAAAATCGAAGAAAGCCGAAGGAGCGGTGATTCACGATGGTGCTGAGCGTGGGATGCTGCGGAAAAACAGGAGCGGCGATGTCGTTTGACCGCCCGATCGCACCCCGTTTGAGGTTGGAAACCATCGAATCGCTGGCGAGCCGAGTTGGTCGGACAGCCAGCAAGGTCTTAACAGCACCTCCAACCTTTGTGAACGTGCTGGGATGGCACCATCGGCTCGTTGTCGCGCTCCAGCTTGTGTGCGCGGGCGATGTAGCACGCATGATTTTTGACAACCCTTTTTCGTGGGAGGTGACTTCTCAGGCGGCTGACCGACTCGGCGGCCTAGCCGTTCCTCCACGCGGGTGGAGGCCTCCCACATTCTCTTCTTGCCTGTCCGTTTGACCAAGCTGGCACATGGCACGCGCTGCGGTTGATACTGGGCGCAACCGCCGAGGGTCATACGCCAGCTCGGTCTTTTTTGGTTCACGCTGCCCGCCGCCGCCGATCTGCTGCCGTTCCTCAACCTGCAACCGACGCAGTTCGGTCTATCTTCCGGCGGAAGGGATGAGCGGCAGCATGATATGCGAGGGCTGTCTC
>JAOACV010000364.1 GCA_026417675.1 Verrucomicrobiia bacterium | reverse complement strand
AACCAGTCGGTCGCCGGTCGCGTCGCGAACGCGGCCTCCAGCTCGTCGGCGGTCGCGTCGTCGGCGCCTCCGATGAGAGAGGCGAAAAGGTCAAAGAACGTCCTGTTTATCCGGCGGACCTGTTGGGGAGTTTCTATCTGTTGGCCGGCATAGACGCCAAGGCCAAGCTGCCGCATCCTTGGGGGCTGGACGCCTACGTGCTCGACACCGAAAACGAAGGCATGAAGTCCGCCGGGCTTCTGGAAGAACTCATGTAGCCCGGAAGATGGAAAGCTCATGAGCAGACTGAATTGGTTGCCAGCCTTGATGCTGGCTCTCCTTGTGGCTGCTGCACCTTCCCTCATGGGGCAGGGGCAATACATCGGCTACGTCTATCCTGCTGGCGGGCAGCAAGGGTCCACCTTCCCAATTCGGATCGGCGGACAAGGGCTGGCTTATGCCTCGGATTTGGTGGTGAGCGGCGAAGGCGTCACGGCGCGGCTGGTGGAGTATTTGCGCGTGTTGGACAACCAAGAGCTGGGGTTGGTCAACCAGCAACTCAGCGAGTTGCGGAAAAAGGAGACGACGGTGGACGACGCGATGGCCGCCAAGATGGCTTTCTACGAGTTCCCCGCGCCCATCGGGCCGGATACGGGAGACAACGCGGTGGCTTCCATTCTTTGCCCTGTCTGCGCCACCGCCAACGCGCCGGATGCCACCGTCTGCGTCAGGTGCAACGCGAAGCTGGAAAAACCGAAGGAGCAGCCCAAGAAAGACGCGACGAGCGCAGCGCCCAAGTCTGAGAAGGAAGTGGCCAAGCAGAAACTGATTGAGCGCATCCAGCGCATCTTCGCCGAAGACGAGCGCGAACCGGCGGTGCGGTCGCAAACGGAGCTGGTGTTTGCCGAGGTCACGGTGTCGCCGGACGCCAAGCCGGGCCGGCGGGAAATCCGGGTGATCACCAAGCGGGGCGTCTCCAACGCGCTGCCGTTTTACATCGGCCAAGTGCCGGAGGTCGCACGCAAGCCGATGAAGACCATGAAACTGCCCGTGTTGGGCAAGGAGCATCTGGCCCAGCGCAACCGGCCGCGCGAGGAGGAGGAACTGCGCATCACATTGCCGTGCACGATGAACGGCCAGATCGCCGCGGGCGAGATCAACCGGTATCGGTTTGCGGCAAGCAAAGGTCAGCGGCTGGTCATCTCGGTCAAGGCGCGGCATCTGGTTCCTTACGTTCCCGACGGTGTGCCCGGCTGGCTGCAAGCCGTGCTGCGACTCTACGACAGCAACGGCAAGGAAGTCGCCTACAGCGACGATTTCCGCTTCGATCCCGACCCGCTCATTTACTACGAGGTGCCCGAAGACGGCGAGTATCTGCTGACCATCAACGAGGCGCTCTTCCGCGGCCGTGAGAGCTTCGTGTATCGGATCACCATCGGCGAACTGCCCTACATCACCAGCATCTTCCCGCTTGGTGGTCGCGCGGGCGACGACATCAAGATCGAGATGGAAGGCTGGAATTTGGAGAAGACCACGTTGGCGGCGCCTCCCAAAGACGCCAAGCCGGGCCAGCATCTGATTGCCGCCACCAACGGGAAACTAGTCTCCAACTACGTGCCCTTCGCCCTCGACACGCTGCCCGAGTGCGTCGAGGCGGAACCCAACGATGACCCGTCCAAGGCGCAGAAGGTTACCCTTCCCATCATCATCAACGGGCGGGCCGATCGCCCCGGCGAGTGGGATGTCTTCGAGGTGCAAGGGAAGGCCGGCGAGACCCTCGTCGCGGAGGTAACTGCGCGCCGGCTTGGTTCCCCGTTCGATTCCTTCGTGAAGGTCACCGGCCCCGACGGCAGGATCATTGCGCTCAACGACGACCACTACGACGCTGCGTCGGGGCTGAACACCGACCACGCCGATTCCTACCTCATGGTGAAACTGCCCGCCGACGGCAAATACTTCGTGCATCTCGGCGAGACGCGGCGGCAGGCGGGCAAGGAGTATGCCTACCGACTCCGCATCAGCCAGCCGCAGCCCGATTTCGCGCTGCGCCTAGTCCCGTCCCGGATCATCATGCCGAGCAAAGGCGCCGCCAACGTCACGGTTTTCGCCTTGCGCAAGGATGGCTACGACGGGCCAATCACGCTGAAGTTCAAAGACCTGCCTCAAGGCTTTGAATCGCCCGGCGCCACGTTGGGAGCCAAACAGGAGTCCGTGGGACTGTCGCTGAAAACCACCCTCGCCGGGACGGAGAAGCCCATCAACCTCACCGTGGTGGGCAGCATCAAAGTCGGCGACCGTGAAATCATCCACGAAGCCGTGCCGGCCGAGGACAAAATGCAGGCGTTCCTCTGGCGTCATTTGCTGCCCGCCGATACGCTGCCTGCGTTGGTCTTCGATCCATCCTGGCAGCCGCCCGCCGACCGCATTCGGCCGCCGATCCGCGACGAGGACCGCCCGAAAGGCATCAAGCCCACGCTGACGCGCTCCTCGGTGGAGGGCTGGTTGCGGCAGATCGAACGGCTCTACCAAGAGTGGCTTTTGACCGACGAGTTCGCCAACCGCGAGATCGCGAACGTCGAGGCTCGCGTGATTCAATAACAGTCGTTCCAGAAGCGGAAGCCGCGCGCAGCAAGCTGGGTTTGCAGAAGGCTCCTGCCTGCGATGCTGTCTGCGCGACGACACCTTGCCCGGCGCGAACACCACATGGCACAGTGAAAGTGAAGCGGGGGTTGGGTGGCGACGAATTCCTGACGTAACCACCCTACGGACACAAACCACCCGACGCACGAAAGCTCTGCGCCTTCCCTTGCGCGCGGCCCGGTTTTCGGGGATAAGTGTCGCCATGCACGATTTCAGATTCAGGAACGGCCGGCTTTACTGCGAAGGTGTGGCGTTGGAACGGCTCGCGCGCGCTTGTGGCACGCCTCTCTACGTTTACAGCCAGCACACGCTGACCGACCACTTTCAGAAGCTCGACCGGGCGCTGGCGGAGTTGCCCGACCATCTGATCTGCTTCGCCATGAAGGCCAATTCCAACGCGTCAGTGTTGCGCGTGATGGCCAACCTCGGCAGCGGCTTCGACATCGTCAGCGCGGGCGAATTGTATCGCGTTGTGCGCGCCGGCGGCGACCCGCGACGATGCGTGTTTGCGGGCGTTGGCAAGACCGGAGAAGAGATCCGCTACGCCTTGCGGCAGGGCATCTACAGCTTCAACGTCGAGAGCGCGCCGGAGATCGAGCGCATCAACCGGGTTGCGCTGGCGCTCGGCAAACGCGCGCCCATCGCGATCCGCATCAACCCCAACGTCGCCGCGGGCGCGCACGCCAAGATCACCACCGGCACCTACGAGAACAAGTTCGGCATCGCCATCGAGGACGTCGAGGCGGTCTATGCGCGCGCGGCCAAACTGCGCGGCATCCGGATTCGCGGCGTGCAAATGCACATCGGCTCCCAAATCACCTCCGCTGTGCCGTTCGCGCGCGCCGTGAAGAAGGCGCTGCCGCTGGTCGAGAGGCTCATCCGCCGTTACCAGATCGAGTTTTTCAGCATCGGCGGCGGGGTGGGCATTGTGTATGATCCGGCGTTGGAGAGCGCGACGCTGGACTGGTGGCAGCGCGCGCCGAAAGCGCGCAACTGGTTGACGCCCGCCCGCTACGCCGCCACGGTCGTGCCGCTGCTGAAATCGCTCGGCCTGCGCATCCTTGTCGAGCCGGGCCGATTCATCGTCGGCAACGCCGGCGCGTTGATCACGCAGGTCCAATACGTCAAGTCCACGCCGGAAAAGACCTTCGTCATCGTGGATGCCGGCATGAACGACCTCCTTCGGCCGGCGCTTTACGACGCTTGGCACGGCATTGTCCCGGTCGATCCCGCGCGATTGAAGGCTGCGGCCACGCCGGCCGATGT
>JAOACV010000363.1 GCA_026417675.1 Verrucomicrobiia bacterium | reverse complement strand
GCACGGTGGCCTCGCTTTGCGCGTCCGCGCCGAGCGCGATGATCACCTCGCGCGGATGCTCCGACTCGATGCGCTTGACCAGCTCGTCAATCCGCAGTTGCTCCGGCCCGACGCCGTCGAGCGGGGCCAGCTTGCCCATCAGGGCATGGTAGAGGCCGTTGAACTGGCCCGTCTTCTCGATGCGCAGGATGTCCGCAGGCCGCTCGACGACGCACAGGATGGTCGGGTCGCGCCGCGTTCCGGCGCAAATCTCGCAGGGGTCCGACGCCGTGTAGTTGCCGCAACGCGAGCAGTTCTTGATCGTCCCGCGCGCCGAGCGGACCGCCGCCGCCAGGTCCTCGGCGAATCGCGGATCGCCCTGCATGATGAACAGCGCGATGCGCTCGGCCGAGCGCGGACCGATGCCGGGCAGCTTGTTGAGCTGCGCGATCAAGTTGCGGACGGGGGCGGGGTAGTCGGCCATGCGGTGTTGGAGTGGCGTGGTGGTGGCGTATTGGGGCGACGGGTTGACGGCACTGGGTCCGTTACTCCGTCACTCCGTTGTTCAAAACCCCAGTCCCGGCGGCAATTGGAGGCCGGCGGTCAGTTTCGACATCTCGGCGTCGGCCATCTTCTTGGCGGCGTCGAGCGCGCCGTTGACGCCGGCGAGCAACAGGTCTTGCAGCATCTCGGCATCGTCCGGGTTCAGAATCGTCTTGTCCACGGTGATGCTCGCGAGGGTGCCGTCGCCCTTCGCGACGACCTTGATGGCGCCGCCGCCGGCGGTGAACTCGACGGTCTTGGCGGCCAACTCAGCTTGGATGCGGACCGCCTCGGCCTGCATCTTCTGAGCCTGTTTCATCAATTTTCCGATGGAAGGCATGAGCGTGACGGGTGTGGGTGATGGTTGATGGGCGAGAGATCGCTAGGCGCGGACTTCGAGAATCTGGCCGCGGAAAATCTCGAGGGCTTGCTTGATCACCGGGTCGTTGCGCACATCGCCGAGGTTGGCGGTCAACGCGTGTTGCGCGCGCGCCGCAGGGTCCTCGGAAGCCGGGTCGGGCCGTTTCGTGCCGAGATCGGGATCCTCGACGAGTTGGAAGCGCAACGCCACATCATGGCCGACCGCCTCGCGCAGTTTGGTCTGAAGGACGGTCAGGTAACGCGGCCCTTGCAGGAAATCCATCGCCGGCTTGAACTCCGGGTCGAAGCCGATGACCAGCGTCTGTCCGTCGAAGCTGATGGGACGGCTCTGGTTGAGGTATTCGCGGGCCAACGGCGCGGCCTGCCCGAAATGTTCGTGGACGTAATCCCAAATCTCCCGGAGCGCGTCGCTGGTTTCCTGCACTCGCGACGGCGGCGCGGCGGGCCTCGCGGAATACGCCGAGACGCTCTTGGCGGACTCGGCGGAGGGGGCGGCGCCCCCCGGCGACGGCGGCGCGGGACCGCCCCGGAGAGCGTTGAGCTTCTGGAGAACCACATCAATCCCGACGGCCTCGCGAGCCAGAACGGCCTTGATCAGCGTGACCTCGAACAAGATGCGCCGCGAAGCGGAGAACCGCACGCGCGCCTCCGCCCCGGTTAGCACGTCCATGATCCGCAGCAACGCATCGACGTCCGTGGTGGCGGCCTGCTTCTTCAGATCAGCCAGCTCGGCGTCCGTGACATCAAGCGCGGCGGCCTGCTGGCCCGCCATGCGGACGACCAGCAGATTGCGGAAGTGCTCGATCAACTCGGTCAGGAGCCGTTGCAAGTCCTTGCCCGCCTCGGCGAGTTCGTTGAACCGCCGCAACGCGCCGTCGGTGCGCCCCGCGAGGATGTCGTCGGCCAGTTCGACGATCTGCGCGCGGGAGGCCAGGCCGAACATGGCCAGCACGTCGTCCTCGGCGATCTTGTTGCCGCAAAAGCTGATCAGCTGATCGAGCGTGCTCTGCGCGTCGCGCATGCAGCCCTCGGCGCCGCGGGCGATGGCCAGCAGCGCGGGTTCTTCGATCTGCACCTTCTCCTCCTTGGCCATCTTGGCCAGTTGCTTGACGATCTGCGAACTCGACAGCCGCCGAAAATCGAATCGTTGACAGCGCGAAAGGATTGTCATCGGCACCTTGGCGACTTCGGTGGTGGCGAAGACGAAAATGACGTGTTCGGGCGGCTCCTCCAGCGTCTTGAGCAGCGCGTTGAACGAGGCCGTGGAGAGCATGTGGACCTCGTCCACGATGTAAATCTTGTAGTGCCCGCGGGTGGGGGCGTATTTGACGTTCTCGATGATCAGCTCGCGGATTTTGTCCACCTGTGTGTTGGAGGCGGCGTCGTATTCGAGCACGTTCATGCTGGAACCGGCGGCGATCTCGCGGCAACTGTCGCACTTGTCGCACGGCTCCGGTCTCGGCCCCTTCTCACAGTTGAGCGCCTTGGCGAAGATGCGGGCCGTGGTGGTCTTGCCGGTGCCGCGCGGGCCGACCAGCAGGTAGGCGTGGGCGATGCGCTTGTTCTTGATGGCGTTGACGAGCGTCTGGGTGATGTGCTCCTGGCCGACGATCTGGTCGAACTGCTGAGGCCGCCATTTCCGGGCGAGAACTTGGTATTGGGCCATAGGCTGCGTGACTCGTGATTCGTGACTCGTGAACGGTTGCTGCCGATGACGAATAGCGAATAACGAACCGCGAATCACGAAAAAAATGGTCGTGCACCCTCTTTCGACCGTGGCGCCGGCACCGTGACGGCGCGCGTCAACTCAGGCCAGGCGACTCTACGGCGCCCGGAGAAATCGGTTTACCGTTGCTACCTTCCGGTCCTGGCGGGGTTCGCCGCACTCCGTCGCATAGAACCCAACCGTCAACGTCTCCACGCGCCGACCGACATGCCTGCGTCGCGGCCTCGATCGGGGATTCGATCCTGCTGTAGCGGGTTGCAGGTCAGCCCGGCTTGCGCCGGGTTTCAGGGCGCCGCTACCGCCCCATCTAGCACGACCAAGAAAATGGAGCCAACGATCGGGTTCGAACCGATGACCTGCGGTTTACGAAACCGCTGCTCTACCGACTGAGCTACGTTGGCGTCTCAAAGATCGCGCGCACTATAGCGAAGCGCCCCCTCCGACGCAAGAGGTTTGCCTTCGCTGATGCCCGCAGGAAAAGGCCTGTTCAAACGCCAATCAGCTTGGACAGATCTCCCAGTGTCCTCCGCGACCGATGGCCCGTCAGACGGGCGGCGACTAAAACTTGGAAGACATCGCACGGCGGAGGTGCAAACCAAGGTGGAGCGCGTTCTCGGAACGCGCTGGGGGCGTTGTCGTGGCTGCCGGAGTTATCGCGTTCGGAGAACGCGATCCACCTGATGGCTGATTACCCGCTGGCGGATTGCCTAGTCGGCCCTCCCAACCCTCTTGACTGGCTTTTTTTGACCACCGGAGGCTGGCTGAGGGGAAATTGACGCAAGTTGCGTGTTCGCCGGGGATTGCCTTTCACAAGATCGCCCGCGCCTTGCTACCCCAACGCCGCATTTTGCTTCCGGAAATGGCAATCGAGCGCTCGTTTGCGGCATCCGAGCGCAAGATTGGGGCATCCGAGCGTAAGTTTGCCGCATCCGAGCGCAAGATTGCCGTATCCCAGAGCAAGATTGCCGCGACCCAGCGCAAGATTGGGGCATCCTAGCGCAAGGTTGCCGCATCCTAGCGCAAGGTTCCGGCGTCTAGCGCAAGATTGCGGCGACCTAGCGCAAGGTTGCGGCGACCTAGTGCAAGGTTGCGTCATCCCAGCGCAAGGTTGCGGCGACCGAGCGCGCGGTTACGACAATCCAGCGCGCGGTTACGACTGGCGGCGCAGGACAGGGCGTCGGCGCGGGCGGCTCATTCATCTGCATTGAGGCGATTGTCAATGCCAGAACCAGCGCTGTTGCGCGAATAATCCAGCGCATTCGTCATTAC
>JAOACV010000362.1 GCA_026417675.1 Verrucomicrobiia bacterium | reverse complement strand
CCCTTGGGGAATTCCACGTCGAACTCCTGGCTGAGTTTCGCCAATCGCCGGACGAACTCCTCCCGCGCGATGACCGAAGCCGCCGCGACCGCCAGGTCGCTCTCCGCCTTGTGGCGCTGGACGAGCTTGATTTCGCGACCGCGCTTCATCAGCGCGTTCTGGATGAGTCGTTCGTCGCCGAACTGATCGGCAATGGCCCGATCGCATCGGTCCCCGCGCAGTTCGAGTTCGCCGAGCACGTTCTCAATGACGCGCGCGTGCGCCCAAGCTAGGATGCGGTTGACGTTGCCCATCTTGGCATAGAGATCGTTGTAGGCGCGGGGGCCGATGGTGACGACGCGCGCCAGACAGCCCGGCACCTTGCGGATGACTTTGGCGAGTTCGAAAATGCGCTGGTCGCTGCTGATCTGTTTGCTGTCACGCACGCCGCTGTCCTTCAGGGCCGCGATGGCATCGCGGCCCAGATAGACGCCCGCGGCGACCAGCGGCCCGAAGAAATCGCCCTTGCCGCTTTCGTCCACGCCAATGCGCGGCTCCAGGATCGCCGGGTCATGGACATGCTCGTAGCCGAGCCGTGCCTCCTTCAGGATTTCCGGCTCCAGATAGAACTGCACAAATTCTTCGACGCCTTTGCCCTGCGCGACAAGCTTGCCACTTTCGTAGGCGACCACTTGGAGCTTGTCCTTCGACGCGCCGAAGTGAGCATAGGGAACCTCGCGAAACGAGAAACCCCGCTGATGCAGGTCGAGCCGCACCTGCTCGATCTGCTTTCGGCTTAACTTGACCGTGTAGGAAGTCAGCGGCGGCATTTGTGTCGAAAGTTGGCTCGCTGGCGCTATGCTTAACACGCTGTGCAGCCCAGGCAAATCCAAAAGAAGCTGCTGAGTTGGTTCGCCCGCCACGGGCGCGACCTGCCGTGGCGGCGCACGCGGGACCCGTATCGCATTTGGGTCTCGGAAATCATGCTCCAGCAGACGCAGGTTGCCACTGTCGTCCCGTATTACCGGCGCTGGCTGCGGCGGTTTCCGAGCGTGCAATCCCTGGCGCGGGCGAACACAGAAGCCGTCCTGAAACAGTGGGAAGGTCTTGGCTACTACCGTCGCGCGCGCAACCTTCACGCCGCCGCGCGCGAGGTCGTGCGACGCCATGGCGGCCGGCTGCCGGCCGAACGCGCCGCGTTGCTGGCGTTGCCCGGTATTGGTCGCTACACCGCCGGCGCGATTCTCAGCATCGCCTTTGGCCGGCCGGAGCCGGTGGTGGACGGCAACGTGGCGCGCGTTTTGGCGCGGCTTTTCGGCATCCGGCAGAACGTGAAATCCGCGCGCGTCCAGCGGCGTCTGTGGAAACTGGCGGGCGGATTGGTCGGCGTTGCGGAGGGGATGCCGTCGAAGAGCGAACCGGTTTTCAAACATGTTCGTCGAAGCGACCAGAAACAGGCCTGGAAGTTTGTTGCGTGGCGAGGGAAAGAGCATCCCGGCATCCTCAACCAATCCCTCATGGAACTCGGCGCAACTGTTTGCACGCCGCGGAGGCCGCGTTGTGATGCCTGCCCGCTTCATACGTTCTGCGTTGCGCTGCGACGCGGCGCGACGGCGAGGCTGCCGAACATCGGCAGGCGAGCCCCGTCGCGACTTGTCCGCCAGCGCGCGCTGCTGATTTGGCGCGATGGCCGCGTGCTGATTCGCCGCAGGCCGTCGGACGGTTTGCTCTGCGGCTTCTGGGAGTTCCCAAAGCGCAAGCCCGGCGGCATGCAGTGTCTCAACGGCCGGCGCGTCGCGACGGTGCGCCACAGCGTGATGAGCCAGCGCATTGTGGTGGAAGCATTTGATGGCCATTGGCTGGGAGGCGAACCCCCGCGGCAGGGCAGGAGAAGCCGTTGGCGCTGGGTGCGCCCTGCCGACTTGGAGCGTTTGCCGTTGATCGTTGCCCATCGGAAGGTCCTTGGTCACGCGTATCGCTCTCCGAGCGCGCAGAGCAGCGCGGCTTGATTTTTCCGAGGAAAGCGATTGACCTTTGATTTCGGTTGAAGCAGGATACGACCACAATTTGGTTGCGAGCAGGTGTTTGTCCAAGTTGGTCAGGAAGGATTTTCTGAAGAACCTTATGAAAGCTTCACAAAGGCGGTCGGGCCGGTTCTGCGGCGGCGTGTTGTTGGCGACGCTCGGCTGGTTGGCGGCGGCGCAGGTGGCGCAGGCTGGTTTTGATTTCGACGAAAAGGGCAACCCGTTCTGCACCGGCGAGGCGCTGGTCACGTTCAAGTCGGGATTGAATCCGCTGACGGTGCGGTCGGTGATGACGCGGGCGGGTGTGGATCCGAGCAAGACCTACTGGTTCGACACCATGTCGAAGTTTTTGGCCAAGAGGGGCAAGGTGACGGCCCGGCAGAGGGCGTTGGCGGATCAATTGGCGCGCACGGCGTGGGTGAAGTTTGACGAGCGGGGGGATGTGTTGAGTTTCTGCGAGCGGATGAAGGCCGACAAGGCCAATGTGGACGACGCTGCGCCTAACCGCATTGGCGAGTTGGCAGCGGTGCCGAACGATTTCTTCTACGGCGTCCAGTGGGCAATCCGGCCGATCTCCAAAGGTGTCAACAACCTTAATCCTTCGGCCCGGGTGCTCAACGGCACGGTGGGCAATTTCCCGGATGCTTGGAACATCGCCACAGGCGCTGGAGTGCGGGTCGCGATTCTCGATACGGGTTGCGATCTGCTCCACGGCGACTTGGTGAACAAGATCGTTTACTCCGCGCTGGCTCCCGGCGCCGCCAACGCCATGCCGCCGGGGGCGGACAATCCTCCTTTTTCAGCCGACCCGACCAAGCCGTGGGATGACGTGGGCCACGGCACGGTGGTAGCCGGCATCATCGGCGCGCAATGGAAGAATAGGAAAGGCATCGTTGGCGCGGCGCCCAATGCGTCCCTGATGATCATCAAGATCACATCGGGTGCCAGCATCAACCCAACGCAGGCCGCCTTGGCCGCAGGCATCAACCTCGCGGTGGCCAATGACGCCGACATCATCAACATGAGCCTGCATACAGGCACGACCCCCAACGCGGCTGTGCTTGCTTCGATCTTGCTGGCGCAGAGCGTGGGGATCACTCCGGTGGCCGCTGTGGGCAATTACGTGCCAAGCCCCGTGGGGCCTCCCACGGCGACTTACCCGGCGCCCACGGGCGGACCTTATCCGATTCCGCCGGGGACGTTTCTGACACCCACTGGCCCGGTGCTGACCGAGCCGGCGTCGTATCCCGGCGTCATCGCCGTGGGCGGCCATCCGCGCGAGAGTGATCCGATTTACAGTTGGCACGGACGTTATTCGTATGTCACACCGGCGATCACGGTGGTGGCGCCGGGCGGCATTGGCACCACGCCGTGGCACTCGCCCGACCAGAACACCAACTGGGCGGCGATCTTTTCCACATGGCCGAGATACACGCTGCCGCTCACGCCGTTGGCTCGGCCGCCGAGCGGCGGCGGGATTGCGCGCGGGCGCGTGTTTCGCGACCCCGCCGACGGCAGCAACGACAGCTACACGTTCATGGACCTGACGGTCACCACGACGGCGGTCGGCGGCGGCAACAACGCGAACGCGGGCGGGACTTCGCTGGCGGCGGCGCATGTTTCCGGCGCCACGGCGCTGCTGAAGGAAAAGCATCCGTGGTTCTGGCCCTCGCAAATGCTGGCGCGGCACATTCGGTTTGCGGATCGCGCGGACGCGACCGCGATCGTGGACACCAATGTTCCCGTTTCGGCCAACGCGCCGTCGTATCCACGACTGAATCCGTTTGACGCGATTCTGTTTCCACCCACTACGCCCTCGGGCCGAAGCCAACCCGGCAACGTGCAGTTGTTGATCAACCCGCCGTTCAACCCCTACATTGGTTACGGCCTCCTCGACGTGCTGCGGCTGCTG
>JAOACV010000361.1 GCA_026417675.1 Verrucomicrobiia bacterium | reverse complement strand
GCTATACACCGCGCGGGCGGACCTGCCATACTCGAAGAGTGCCGAAAACTCGGGGGCTGCGAAACCGGCGATGCAAAAATCACCACCGGCGGCAACCTGCCTGCCAGGTTCGTCATCCATACCGCCGGCCCGGTCTGGGGCGACGGCGATGAGGATGCCAAGCTCCGCCGCGCTTGCATCTCGTCGCTCGCGCTGGCTGACGACAAAGGACTGAAGTCTATCGCCTTTCCCGCCATTTCGACCGGCATCTATCGCTTTCCGCTGGAGCGGGCCGCGCGCGTGCTGCTACGCGCTGCGGCGGATTACTTGAGCCGCAAGACCGGCCTGCAACGTGTGATCTTCTGCCTCTACGACGAGAAGACCTACGACGAATTCGCGCGGGCGTTGTCGGAGATGTGAGCGCCCCGTAATCGCCGACGCAAGGAGGCGGACAGTCTGCTGTCGCTTTCGATCTGCCGCCTCCTCACGTCGGCGGCTACGTGATGGCTACGTCAAGACTTGAAACTCACGGCCCGAACCGTGAGACTGAGGGCATGGGTCTTTCGCCTGACATCTTGCATCCGATTGTGGCGACCGCCCTCGCCGAGGACATCGGCGCCGGTGACGTGACGTGCGCCGCCATCATCCCCGAGGACGCCGCCGCCCGCGCTTACATCCAGGCCAAGGAACCGTGCGTTGTATGCGGACTCGATCTCGTCGTCGAGACGTTCCGTCATCTGGACTCGCGGTTGACGGTGAATCTGCTCGCCACGGACGGTGACCGCCTCCTGCCCGGACAGCGCGTCGCCACGCTTGAGGGACGCGCTCGCGCCATCCTCAGCGGCGAGCGCGTGGCGCTGAATTTCCTGCAACGGCTCAGCGGCATCGCCACGCTCACCGCCGCATTCGTCGAGCGCGTCGCCGGCACGCGCGCGGAGATTCTCGACACGCGCAAGACCACGCCCGGCCTGCGCGCGCTGGAGAAATACGCCGTCACCGTCGGCGGCGGCGAAAACCACCGCAAGGGCCTTTACGACCAGATTCTGGTGAAGGACAATCACCTTGTCGTGCTGGCGCGTTTTGGCCCGCAGCCGGTTGCCGCCGCCGTCCGCGCGGCGAAGCAGAACGCGCCCAACGTCATCGCGGAAGTCGAAGTCAAGAACATCGACGAACTTGAGCAGGCCCTCGAAGCCGGCGCAGACCTGATCCTGCTCGACAACATGACCGACAGGGAAATGGCCGAGGCGGTGCGTCTCGCCGCCGGCCGCGCCAAGCTCGAAGCCAGCGGCGGCGTCACCCTCGACCGTGTCGCCGACATCGCCCGCGCCGGCGTGGACTACATCAGCGTCGGCGCGCTCACCCATAGCGCGCCCGCGGTGGACTTCTCGCTGGAGATTGAGGAGTGATGGGACGCCGAAACCCTATGGACCACGAAGCCGCGAACACGCCGCAAGCCTCCAGCTTGCGCAGAAACCGCTGTCTTCACCACTCCGCTCCCCGCCCAAGCTGGAGGCTTGCGCCACGTTCGCGATGAGCCTGGACGCCCAACTGCTGGCCGCTTTCCGTGAAGCCGATGAAGGCCACATGACGGCCCGCGACCTCGCCAGTCGCCTTGGTGTCTCGTCGGCCACGGTCAGCCGGCGCATCCACGACCTGCGGCAGCTTGGTTTCGACATCGAGCACCACGCCCAGCGCGGCTATCGCGTTGTGGCGTGGCCCGACAAACTGCTGGCCGAGGACATCAAACTCCAGCTCGGCGAGACCGTCATCGGGCGCGAGGTGCTGGTCTACGACAAGACGACCTCGACTAACGACGTCGCCGAGAAACTCGGTCTCGACGGCGCGCCCGAAGGCGTCGTGGTCTTCGCGGAGACCCAGACGCGGGGCCGCGGTCGCATGGGCCGCCCGTGGGCCAGTCCGCGAGCGAAGGGTTTGTGGTTCTCGGTTTTGCTGCGGCCAAAACTTCCGATGCGCGCCCTCGCCCGCCTGCCCATCGCCGCCAGCGTCGCCGTGGCGCACACCATCCGCGAGCGCACCGGCCTGCACGCCGAGATCAAATGGCCCAACGACATCCTGATCGGAGGCCGTAAGTGCGCCGGCATCCTGGCGGAAATGCAGGCCGAACTCGACGCCCTCAAGTTCGTCGTCCTTGGCATTGGCCTCGACGTGAACTGCGACGCCGGCGACTTTCCGCCGGAGGTCCGCGAGATTGCCACGTCGCTGCGGATCGAGTCAGGGCGGGACGACGCCATCAATCGCTCGGAAATGGCCGTCGCTTTGTTGCGCGAACTCGACCTCGCCTACACTCACGCTCGCGGTGATTTCGAGACCCTGCGCCAAGAGTGGGGCCGGCTTTGCTCGACACTTGGCAAACGCGTCATGCTGCAGGTCGGCCCCCGCCGTCTTGAAGGAGTGGCCCAAGCCCTCGACGAAAATGGCGCGCTGTTGGTCCGCCGCGATGACGGACGGACTGAACATATCATGAGCGGTGATGTGGTGACTGAGAGATGATTCTGCTCGTTGACATCGGCAACACGAACGCGCACTTCGGCTTGGCGGACGACAGGCGCGTGATGCGCTACTGGGAGCTTCCGACACGCGACGTGGTGCGACGACCGCGGCTGTTGCGGGCGAGGGTCGGCGGCGCCATCATTGGTTCGGTGGTTCCGGCGGCGGTCGCGCCCGTGCGGCGGGCCATTCAGCGCGTTTATGGCGTCACGCCGCTGCTGGTTTCTCATAAGCTCGATCTTGGCATCGGCATCCGGTTTCCACGGCCGGAACAGATCGGCGCGGACCGGCTGGCCAACGCCGTCAGCATCGCGCATCGTCACGGGGCGCCCGCCATTGGGGTCGCCTTCGGCACCGCGCTGGTCTTTGACGTCATCAGCGCGCGCGCGGAGTATCTCGGCGGCGTAATCGCGCCGGGTTTGGCAGCAATGACGGACTATCTGTATCAGCGAACCGCCCTGCTGCCGAGAATCACGCTTCACGAGCCAAAGCGGGCCATCGGCAGGAGCACCATCGAGGCAATGGAAGCGGGCGCGGTAATCGGTTATCGCGGTCTTGTGCGCGAGATTCTAGCCGCCCTCCGGCGCGAACTGGGCGCGAAGAGGCCCGTCGTCGTCGGCACCGGCGCTTACGCCCGCCTCATCGCCGCCAGGTTGCCGGAGATCGCGTGCGTGGACGACAACCTGACGCTGGAAGGATTGAGAATCATTTACTTGAGAAACTGTGGCCAGTGATGAACCGGATTGACCAGAGATTTGCCGACCTGCGAGCCAGCGCCCAGAAGGGCCTTGTGGCCTATATCACCGCGGGCGACCCCGACCTTGATGCCACGAAACGCCTCGCCGTGATGATGGAGCGCGTCGGCGTGGACGTGCTCGAACTGGGCGTGCCGTTCAGCGACCCGTTGGCCGACGGCGTTGTCAACCAGCAGGCCGCTGACCGCGCGCTCAAGAGCGGCACGACACTGCCGAGAATTCTCGACACGGTGCGCGCATTGCGAGCGGACGGCTGTCGGATTCCCGTCGTGTTGTTTACCTACTTCAACCCCGTTCACCGCTACGGCGTGGAGAGATTTGTGGCGGATGCCGAAACGGCAGGCGTGGATGGATTGCTGGTCCTCGACCTGCCCGCCGACGAGTCCGGCCCTTGGGAAAAAGTGCTCGACGGCTCCGGTTTGCGCCAGATTCGTCTCATCGCGCCGACGACAACCGAGGAGCGCATCGCTGCGATAGCGAAACGGGCCAGCGGTTTCATTTACTACGTCAGTCGCGAAGGAGTCACCGGCATGCAACAAAAGCTCGCGGCCAACATGGCGGCGATGACCGCAAAGATTCACAAACACACCTCCGTGCCTGTCGCCGTCGGCTTCGGCATCTCGACGCCAGAGCAGGCTCGCGCCGCGGCTCGACACGCCGAAGCGGTGGTGGTC
>JAOACV010000360.1 GCA_026417675.1 Verrucomicrobiia bacterium | reverse complement strand
GGCGCAAATCCAGGAACGTGGCCGCGTCGCCTCCGCGAACGTTGAGATCGGCCAAGGCGGCGCGTTTGGCGCTGGCCTCACCGGCGCTGGCAATGGCGCAGGCGAGATTGACGGCGAGCATTGTGCGGCCACAACCGCCGCGCGGTCCGCTGACGACGACGATCTTGTGCTGTTCCTCCGGACTGGCGGCGGGACCGGCTTCGCGCCGCTGGCTGGCTTTCTTCTCCGCCGCCGTGCGGATGACCTCCAGCGTGCGGTTTTTCTGCAAAGGCGCGATGAGGAATTCAGTCACGCCGGCGGCGAGGATGCGGCGGACGAGGTTCTCGTCAATCGCCTGCGCCAGCACCAGCAGGGTGGCCGTCTGGGGATTTTGGAGCGAGATTTGTTCGCACACGTCGAGGCCGGAGGTGGGCTTGAGGCCGTTGTGCACCACGATCAGGTCGGGCCGTTTGATCAGCGCCAATTGGAGGCATTCATCAGCGACCACAGCCTTGCCGACGACTTGGTAGGCGGGGTCGCCTGTCAGGAAGGAACAAATCGCGTCGCAGGTCGTGCCTTCGCTGTCCGCGATGACGAGTTTGATGATTTCCTCGCTCACGCCTTGCTGCCCTTCCTGCCGTTAGACTCTCGCCCCGCGCGCATACGGGGTCAATTATACTTTCGCTCGGGTTTGGCTGCCGCTGGTTCAGACGGCGCAACGGTTTTGTCGGCACTGGGCGGCGGGAACAACGGTTTGGAAGAGGCCGGCTTCGCGGCCGCGGCCGGAGCGGGAGCCGGGACAAACGGAGAGGTGGCGGGAGGCGGCTCTTGGTAATGCATGCGGTCGGGCGGCAGCCCCAGCAGATCATGCACGTCGTTGTCGGGCGACGCGTGCGAGTTGGGATCGGCCAGCACATCCTTGTGGCTGTCCAAGTAGTGCCACTGCTTCATGGCCGGCGTCTGAATTTGGCGCGCGGTGTCTTGGGTAAGCTCGCCGACGATCTCCGGTGTGATGAAGAACAGCAGCTCGGTCTGGTTGTGCTGCCACTCCTTGCTGCGGAACAACGCGCCCAAAACGGGGATTTGACCCAGCCAAGGAATCTTGGTGATGGCGTTGCGCATGTTGTTGTCCAACAAACCGCTCAAGACGAGCACGTCACCGGGATTCATCCGCAGTTTCGTCTGCGAGTTGCGCGTGTTGATGACGTAGTCCCTCGACCCGGTGGTGATGGGTTCCGGCCGCTGGCTGACCTCGGTAAAGACCTCAATGTCAATGTGTTTCGCCCGGTCCACCCGCGGCTTGATCGTCATCCGAACGCCGAACGGGACGACGGTGGTGGTGGAGGTGTTGGCGGTGGTTTGTTGCAGATACAATTGTCCGCCCGCCAGGAAGGACGCCTCATGGCCGCTCTTGGTCACCAACACCGGCTCCGACAGGAGACGTGCGTAACCATCAGAAACCAGCAAATGCAGCGTGGCTTGGAAAGCGGGCGTGAGGCCCTCGGTGCTCGTGCCTCCTTGCGGCACGACCAGTCCTGTGACGAAGTTATTCTTGATCGCGGTCTGCCCCAAAGCATCCAACGTGATCGCATTGGGCGCTCCAATGCCCCAGGTGGCGTAGTCAGAATAACGAATGCCTTTTCGCTTCAGCGCCTCGGTGTTGACCTCGGCCACCTGGATGCGTATGCGGACTTGGTGATGTGTGGCGATGGTGATCTGGTCCACGATGTTCGGGTCGTTCTTCAGGTCGGTGATGGTCGCGGTCGTCGTGTTGGTGCCGGTGTAGCCGGTGGTATTTGGGGTTGAGGTGGTCGTCGAACTGCCGAAGTCGCCTTGGCCATAAAAACGCGAGGCGATGCTGCGGATCGTGTCGGCTTGGATTTCATCCTTGGCCTCGCCGTGCATGAACAGGACCGGATGCGGCATCGCTGTCAGATTGGTGCCGTCGAACATCAGCCTCGGCCCCACCAGCACGTCGAACTGCACGTTGTGATCGCCGGCCATCTGGCGGACGATGCGCTTGAAGTCGTCCAGGCTCGCCTGATACAGCATCTGTTCGCCCACGCGTTTCTCCGTCACGATGATCACGTAACGCTCGGTGGGCTGGCCGGCTTCGTCGAGCACCATCACGTCGGTGCGGCCTTCCTTGACTGCGCTCAAGACCAGCTTGCCGGGACCGGCCGGCAGCGCCCGGACGATACCCTCGGTGGCGATGACGACGTTGGACCCCGTCGCGGGGAAGATCTGCGCTTCGCCCATGCACAGGGTGTTGGTGCGCACCAACGACTCTTGGGCGACGCACACCGTCACCCCGAGCGCCGCGGCGGCCCACCATGCCGACCATCGGCGGCACGCGTGGTTGATGAGAAGGGGAACATTCCTCGACCGACACACAACAGCCGGCCCTTGGGGCGCGTCAAAGGCTGAGTTCATATTGGCGCTATCTTATACCGCAGTGCCCGGCGCAGTGCAATGAGCTAGTATTTCACTTCATGCTCGGTGGTCTTGCCGCCGTCGTAGATGCGGATGATCTTCTTCGGGGGCGGCGCGGCGACGGGCGCCGGCTCGGCCTTGGGCTTTTCTTCCTTTTCCTCCACGATCTTGGGCGACCGCTTGATGAACCGTTCGAGGGAGACGGTCTTGTCTTCCGCGACCATTTCGTCGCCCTGGGCGCGCAGGATGACGCGGATCACGCCCTGCTCCTCGGCCACGGTGATCAACTGGGCCTCCTCCGGCGACGCGCAGAGCGCTGTCTCTTATACACATCT
>JAOACV010000035.1 GCA_026417675.1 Verrucomicrobiia bacterium | reverse complement strand
CGGCCCCGCCGAAGCGCCCCACGGCCACTCCCCCGACTCCGGCAGAGCGCCGCCGTCGTAGCTGCCGTCCCAATCCCATCGAGCCTCGGCACAAACGGAATCGGCGATACACAACACGAGTAACTCCGCTAGGAGCCTCCGGAGAATCGCACAAGAACGTCTCTTCATTGGGCCTCACGCTAGCGTCTTCTCAAACGCTTCGTCGAGCATGTTTCGCAACCCGGATTGACCCCGAAAGCGGCTTTGCCTACACTGCACACCATGTCGTCCCTCTCTTGGAGCGAAGTCCGCGACCGCGCCATCCGCTTCAGTCACGAATGGGCGGGCGTGCGCAACGAATCCGCCGAGGCGCAGACTTTCTGGAACGAGTTCTTCGAGGTCTTTGGCGTGCGCCGCCGGGCGGTCGCGAGCTTTGAGGAACCCGTCCGCAATATCCGGGGCCAATACGGTTTCATTGACCTCTTCTGGTCCGGGGTCGTGCTCGTGGAACACAAATCCTTCGGTGCAGACCTCGGTCGCGCGGCTTCGCAAGCTTTCAGCTACATCCATGATCTGGCCCGCGAGGGCCGGCTCGACGAAATCCCCCGCTACGTCATCGTCTCCGACTTCGCCCGCATCGCGCTGCACGATCTGGAGCCGGAGGAGCAGCGCGACCTGCCGCTCTTCGCGGGCCGGCGGGTGCGCTCCATCGAGTTCCCGCTTGACGCGCTCCACCAGAAGGTCCGCGAGTTCGCCTTCCTCAAGGGCGAGCAGCCGATGCGGCTCAATCCTGAAGACCCCGCCAACGAGCGCGCTTACGCGATCATGGCCGAGCTGCACGACGCGCTCAAAGACGGCGGCTACCTCGGCCATCCGCTGGAGCGATTCCTTGTCCGCGTGCTTTTCTGCCTCTTCGCCGAGGACACCGGCATCTTCGAACCGCGCGCCTTCACCGATTATATCCTGCGCCGCACGCGCGACGACGGCTCCGACCTCGGCGTCCAACTCGCGCGACTCTTTCAGGTCCTCGACACGCCGCCGGATCGCCGGCAGCGCAACCTCGACGAGGAGCTGGCCGCGTTCCCCTACGTCAACGGCGATCTGTTCAGAGAATCGCTGCCCTTCGTGGACTTCAACCGCGACATGCGCAACGCTCTGTTGCGCTGCACCAACTTCACCTGGAGCCGCATCTCGCCCGCCGTCTTCGGCTCGCTCTTCCAAGGCATCATGGAGGCCCGCGAGCGCCGGCAGGTCGGCGGCCACTACACCAGCGAGCGCGACATCATGAAGGTGGTCCGCTCGCTTTTCCTCGACGACCTGCGCGCCGAACTCGACGCCATCAAGAGCGACCGCTCCACGCGCCGCGCGGCGCGGCTGGGGGAGTTCCACCGCAAGCTTTGCGGCCTGCGCTTCCTCGACCCCGCCTGCGGCTGCGGCAACTTCCTGGTCATCACTTACCGCGAACTGCGCTTTCTGGAACTGGACGTGCTAAAAGGAACTCTTTGGCACGCAACACGAGTTTAGCCTCGACGAGATCAACCGCCTCTCGCAAGTGGACGTGGACCAGTTTTATGGCATCGAAATCCTTGAATGGCCCGCCCGGATCGCGGAGGTGGCGCTGTGGCTGATGGACCACCAGATGAACCTCCGCGTCACCGAAGCCTTTGGCCAGCGTTACCAGCGCCTGCCGCTGAAGAAGTCACCCACCATCGTCTGCGGCAACGCCCTGCGGCTCGACTGGAAAACCATCTTGCCGCCCCAGCGTTGCAGCTTCGTCCTCGGCAACCCGCCGTTTGTCGGAGGCAAATTCCAGACCGATGAGCAACGCGCCGACATGAATGCCGTCGCGGGCGGTGTGAAAGACAGCGGTCTCCTCGATTACGTCACCGGCTGGTATTTCAAAGCGGCGGACTACATCAAGGGCACTCCCATCGTCGTCGGCTTCGTCTCCACCAACTCGATTACCCAAGGCGAGCAAGCGGGCATCCTCTGGAACGCGCTCTTCCAGCTTCACGGCGTCAAGATTCACTTCGGCCATCGCACGTTCGCGTGGGAGAGCGAGGCGCGCGGCAAAGCCCACGTCCACGTCGTCATCATCGGATTCGCCAACTTCGACACCGACAACAAGCGCATCTACGACTATGAAGCGGAAGACGGTAGGGCGCGACCGCTGGGCGCGCCGCAACCGACCACCCAGCGGTCTGTCCCTGCCAGATCAGAAACCGTCACGGTGACACGCGTTCGCAATATCAGCCCGTATCTCGTCGAAGGCCCCGACCGAGCCATCCACAACCGGCAGACGCCGCTTTGCGACGTGCCGGAGATCGGCATCGGCAACAAGCCGATTGATGACGGCAACTACTTGTTCACGCCGGAGGAGAAGGCCGAGTTCCTGAAACGGGAGCCGCAGGCGCGCGAGTTCTTCCGCCGCTGGCTTGGCTCGGACGAATTCATCAATGGCATCGAGCGATGGTGCCTTTGGCTCGGCGATTGTCCGCCGGAGAAGCTCCGCCAGATGCCGGAGGCGATGAAGCGTGTCGAGGCGGTGCGCAGGTTCCGCCTCGCCAGCAAAAGCGCGCCGACGCGCAAGCTGGCCGAGACGCCCACCCGCTTTCACGTCGAGAATATGCCGAAGTCCAACTTCCTGCTCATCCCCAAAGTCTCTTCCGAGCGTCGCCGCTACATTCCGATGGGCTTCATTCCGCCGCGAACGCTGGTCAGTGATCTGGTTTTTGTCTTTCCGCACGCCACGCGCTTTCACTTCGGCCTCCTTTCCTCCTCCATGCACATGGCTTGGGTCCGGCAGGTCTGCGGACGGTTGAAGTCGGATTACCGCTACTCGGCTAAACTGGTCTATAACAACTTCCCTTGGCCGACGACAGTGTCTGACCGCCAGCGCGAGGCGGTGGAGGCGGCGGCGCAGGCGGTGTTGGACGCGCGGGCGGCGTTTCCGAACGCGACGCTGGCGGATCTCTACGATCCGCTGGCGATGCCGCCGGCATTGCGGACGGCCCACGAACGGCTCGACCGCGCCGTGGAGCGTTGCTACTGCCCGGAGCCGTTCGCGAGCGACCGGCAGCGGGTGGAGTTTCTCTTTGCGCTCTACGAGCGGCTCACCGCGCCGCTGGCGGCGACGGCAAAACCGAAGAAAGCACGGAGGAAAGCGTTGTGAGCGTGCAGATTCATCCTCACGCGCGCGAGCGGATGGAAGAGCGCGGAGCGACGGAGGCGGAGGTCATCGCAACAGTGGAAGCTGGCGAGCAGTTTCCGGCCAAGTTTGGCCGCAGCGGGTTTCGCCGCAATTTCGCTTCGGACTGGGAGTGGCGCGGGCGGCGTTACCACACAAAGCAAGTGGAGGCGATCGCCATTGCGGAGGAGAACAGTTGGCTGGTGATTACGGTGGTTGTCAGGTATTTTTGACACAAAAGGAAACGGACGATGAAATTGACTTACGATCCGCGCTATAACGTGGCCTACTTGCGATTGCACGAAAAGGTCGCCGGGGTGGAGACCATCCGGGTCAGCGAAGAGTTGAACGTGGATGTGGCGCCCGACGGGACTGTCTATGGCATCGAATTGTTGAACGCCAACGAACAGTTGCGCGCCGAGGACGGCGGCAAGTTGGTGGTCGTCAACGAAGCCGGCGGCCAGCGGAGCGAGATGGAACTGGCGGACAAGGATTTTCCCTTGGCAGTCGTCCGGGAAAAACCCGGCAAACCCTACGGCAAGTAGAATCCGAGCACCTCTGAGCCGCTCCGCTTGGAAGGTCCATCGCCGGCGCTTTGGCCTCGCCTTCCATCCGGTTCCCGCATCCAACAACGATTTTCTGCAGTCCGCCTCAGATCGCCACCGCCGGCGCCTTGCTCACGGCCGCTGGAGTTCCAGCCAGAGCGCCCGGTAATACTTCATCACGCGGATCGGGTCGGTCGTTTCGGGGATTTCGGCCAACGTGAAACGGTCATAATGGATGCTCTTGAGCAGCGCGAAGAGTTCGCGCCACGGGTAGTCGCTGGAGCAGAGTTCGTTGATGTGGCAGCTCTTGATGTCCTTGGCGAGCAACTGAAAGTATTCCTTCACCGAGCCGTTGACGATGTCGGGCTTGTTGGAGTTCCAGCAGACGCCGACGGCGGGATGCCGGCACAGGTCCATCATTTCGCGGATGTGCGGCGGGTGCTGGCTGTCCCTGCCGTGGCCTTCCAGCCAGATTTCCACGCCGTTGGCCGCGCCCGCTTTGCCGCACTCAACCAGCGCCTTGCCGATTTGCTCCAGCGTCTTGTGGACGGGGACCTCTTTGGGGATGGCATTGGGGCGGACCTTGACGCCGCGCGCGCCGATGTCGGCGGCGAGTTTGACGAACTCGGCGCAGGTCTCGATGTTTTTGCGAACGACCGCGGGGTCGGGCGAGTGGAATTCGCAGACACTGCCGAGACCCCAGATGGTCAGGCCGCCGTCCGCGCAGCGTTTCTTGACCTCTTTGCGCTGGTCGGGCGACAGCGTCGGCTCAACGCCGTGGGCATGGGTGGTGCGAAACTCCACGCCCTCGAAGCCGGTGGCCTTGCAGTTCTTGATGAGGGTGGCGAGATCCCATTTGGGCGCCAGGTTGTAGGTGACGAGTCCAAGTTTCATAGTGCGTGTTGCGTGACGACCCATGACTGATGAGTGATTTGAGATGGAATCGCAAGGCCAAACATTCATCCGGACAACCTGAGCGCGGGCGCAATCAGCAAAACCAATCTGATTGCAGGAGTGTCGGCGTATCGTTAGTCTGGAA
Organism: Verrucomicrobiia bacterium; assembly: GCA_026417675.1. Classification (GTDB taxonomy): domain Bacteria; phylum Verrucomicrobiota; class Verrucomicrobiia; order CAIQCK01; family CAIQCK01; genus JAOACV01. The sequence goes on along the minus strand of JAOACV010000035.1, from coordinate 6,082 downwards.
GCATCTTTATGAAAACTGCGCGCGTGCTTGGACTCGGCGTCATCGCATTGGCGACGACGCGCTTCTGCTTGTGTGAGACGGCCGCTCCACAGGAAGTTCGGATCTTCGATACAATGGTCACCTCTCCCACGGTTTTGGCAAGCGACGCCGTAAGCCGTCCATCCGGCTGGAGGCCAATCACTGCCGGCCAGCTTGAGCATGATTGGAAAGGCGACGTGTGCGCGGTCAACAACCACATTGCCCTCGTGTTGCGAAGAAGCGCCCAAGGAGCCGAATGCTACTACCGTCTCGGCAGCCAGATGGTCAAGGGACCCACGCTTATTCCGACGAGCAGAAACGCTGGAAAGGCCAACTCGGCTCACATGTTCAAACTGATAGAGAACATGCCGCAGCGCGTGACGATTGAGGCGACTGCAACTTTGGCATCGGGCGGGAAACTTACGACACGATACACCTTGAAGATGGGCGTGCCGATCGTCGAGACGCAAGCCGGCGATGAAACGTGCGCGCTGCTGGTCGAGGCGCCCGCGCGGCACGTGGTGCTGCCCGACCCCTTCGCCGGCGATCTGGTCCTCAGTGCCGCGGACGCGCAAACCCCGCAAGTGCGATTCCCAAGCGAACATATGCTGTTGCAGTTGCAGGAAGACCGTAACGCCATCGTCATGCCTGTGTGGCTGTCGTCGCAGCAGCGGGTCAGGCTCCACATCGGCGGTTCCGGCGACGCCAAGACGATCCACGTGGCTGAGGTGACCTATCCCCAAGCGCACCAGCCAGCGGTGTGGGTGGCGGTGCTGGCCGCGCCGAACATCTGGCACGAGCAACGGCAGGGCGAACTTCATCCGGTAAAGGACGCCAAGCTGGACTGGAAAGCGCCCTTCCGCGCCCAATGGCGCGCCGACCTTCGCCGCACCGACGGTCTGACCGATTCCTGGAAGTGTCCCATTCGCAATGCGAAGGGCGAATTCGAGGGCGTCGGTTTCAGCTTGAAAAAGGCGCGCACGGGCTGGGCCTCGGCGGGAGGAACCTTTGCCTATCCGCCTTGCATCGAGGGCGACACGTGCTACCTGCGCAAGACGAAATTCGAGCCGTGGCCGGAGATTCAATACGACGACAACCGCAGTGCCCTCCTCTATCCGTTTTGCAGGCTCGATGGCAGCCCGGCGGGCGCGTTGGGCGTGCTGAACGCGCTCGACGCGGCGCTGCAAGGCACCTCGAAGGCGTCGTTGCGCAACGCGCTGCGAATCCAGTCCGTCGAGCGCGACAAATGGCCGCCCACATGCACTGTGACCGGCGAATACGAAAAGATTTTCGACGCCGGCCAGGAGAAAACGAAGAAGACATTCCTTCTGGGCCGGTTGGAGGAAATGAACAACTTCGTGATTGGCATCCGCAGCCGGATGAATGAGTTTCTCGATTGGGGCCGGAAAACGCGCGCGTGGCTGGCGAAGACCAAGGCCGAAAAGCCGCAACTGGCGGCCTTGGCGGATGAGTTTGAAAACCACATCGCACAGTTCGCCAAGGTTTACGAGCGTCGGAAACTCGATGAGCGCACTCCGGCAGCCGCACGCGTGTTGATTGACAAGGTCATCCAGCTAATTGACAGCAACGAGGATAGGGAGAAGAAGCTGGAAAGAATCAAGCAACTGGGCCGTGAAACGCGCACGATTGGAGGCAATCAGGACAGCGCCATCGGCGAGTTTCGGATGTTCACCAAGCAACTGCGGCAGCGCGCCGGGATGCGAATGACCGAAGCGCAGGATGACGCGGCCTTCGAATTTGCGCGGGAGATGCGCCAGCGGACGATGGAGGTGCTTCAGTGCGCCTTTGGACATGAGAGCGCGGAGGCGGATTAGAGACAAAACCCGCCTTTTCGCGGCGGGTTGCGAGCCATTGAAGGTGAGTGATTCAGACAGATGACCCAATTCTTCCATCTCCCGCGCCTTCAGCGCGGCGGTCGTCTTGCGCTCCTGGCTGTCTGCTGTTTCTTGGTCTCGTGCGGGAAACATTCCCCTGAAGCGCCGGAACCTGCTCACGTCCCTGAAACCGAACGCACGTCCGTCGCCACGGTTTCCATCAACCTGGGCGATGTCCCCCACGCCGGGGAAGCCGTGGCGATCTGGGATGCCGGCCAGTCCGGAGATGCTACTTCATCTGCCGTCCCTATCGCGCCGAAAAGCAGTTGGACGCGCGTTCGAGGAGAGTCCGCCGCGGTCGCCGGAGATGCCTGCGCCATGAACCAACACATCCTCCTGGTCCTTCGGAAAGGCGCGCGCGGCGCGGAATGTTACTACCGGATGGGCGACAAAGCGGTCAAAGCGGCAGAACTGATTCCCGCATCGGGCCGTGAGACCTCGCCGCCTCAGGTGAAGTCCTGCAGAGTGATCAAGAACACGGACGACCATGCATTGCTGGAGGCCGAGTTCGCCGCGGCAGGCGGAAAGGACATGACAGTTGGTTATCTTGTCAAACGAGGGAAGCCGTTTGTGGAAACCCGGGCGGGTGTAGGCGCGCGAAAGATGATGTTGGAAGCGCGAGGCAAGTATGGTGTGTTGCCGGATGTCTTCGGCGGCGACCTTGTCCTCGGCGCTTCAAGAGCTTCGGCGACGCGTGTCCGTTTCCCCAGCGAGCATGTGATGCTGGAGCTTCTGGAGGATCGGAATGCGATTCTAATGTGCGTGTGGCGATCACCGGATCAGCGCGTGACGTTGTGCGCGGAGGATTCAGGGCGCCACCGAGTCATCTCCGGCATGGAGATCGAATACGGCAAAGAGAAAGACGCGAACATCTGCGTCGCGGTCCTCGCGGCGCCCGGAATCTGGCACGAGAAAAAGATCGGAAGCCTCAACGCGATCAAGGACACCCTGCTGGATTGGAAAGTGCCTTTTCGCGCGCTTTGGCGGGTGAATTATCCGCGGCAAGATGGATTTAACGACTCTTGGAAATGCCTTGTCAGGAAGGCTGATGGCACCTACGAGAGCTTCGGGNCGTATGTGATGACCAAGGCCAGGACGGCTTTCGTGCCCGGCCGGGGCACGTTTGCCTACCCGGCGTGCATGGATGGCGACCGCGCCTATTTGAGGAATTCGCAGTTCGAGAAATGTCCGGATTTGAAATACGACCCGCGCGGCTCCGCAGTGATTTACCCCTTTCGGACCATTGACGGCAGTCCGGCGAATGTTTATGGCGTAGTGGACGTGTTGCGCGAGGCGCTGAAAGACACGCCACAGGCCTCGCTACACGAAAAGCTCCAACCGCAACGTGACGCGCGTGACATCTATCCGCTGGTTTGCGACGTGACCGCCGAATACGAGAAGATCTTCGACGAGCGCGAGGAAAGAAGCAAGAAAGCCTATTTGCTGCAACGGCTCGACGGAATGAACCACTTTGTCATCGTCATTTGTGACCGCATCCAAGAGTATCTGAACTGGGCCGCGAAAACCCGACAGTTCCTGACGCAAGCGAAGGCGGACACGCGTTCTTTGGCGGAACTCGCGGACGAATTCAACGCGATCCTAGGGCAAATGAACGCGGTTCACGCCAATCGCAAACTCAGCCTTCGAACGCCTGCTGCAGCGCAGGACCTGGCGCAGAAAGTCATCGCCCTCATTGACAGCAACGATGACCAGAAAGTTGAAAAGGCCAGGCAGCTCGGCCGGGACGCGCGCAGGATCGGATCGAGCATAGACCGCGCGGTCTCGGAGTTCCGCTTCATCGTAAAAGAACTCCGCCAGCGTGCCGGTCTCCGCATGTTGGAAGCCAGGAATGATGCCGCCTTCGGCTTCTGCTGGGAAATACGTCAACGAACGATGGAAATGCTCCGAAGCGGCTTTGTGATGGAAGGCATTTTCATGGATTAGCGGACAGACCCGCTTCGACAGATCGCAAACCGGACACACACGGAACCTATGAATCGCACACAACTAGCCCTCGCCCTGCTGGGCGCCCCTTGGTGGATCGCGCTGGCGCTGTGCGTCTCCTGCGAGAAGGAGAAAACCCATGCGCGCGCAGAAACCTCGCCGCCCAAAGTGATTCGGACGCCGAGCGGCGCGGAGATGGTTTTGGTGCCGGCAGGCGAGTTCATCATGGGGAGCGCGCAAGGGAACGACGACGCACAACCCGCGCACAAAGTCTTTGTCAGCGCGTTCTACATGGACACGCGCGAGGGTTCGCAGAAGTCTTATGAAGAATTGATGGGTGTGAACATCTCCAAGTTCGAGGCCGACGATAATCCAGTCGAGCAGGTCCGCTGGACGCAGGCCGCGAAATATTGCAACGCCCGTTCGCTGGCCGAAAACCTAAAGCCCTGTTACGATGAGAAAACCTGGGCGTGCGATTTCACCGCCAACGGCTATCGGCTGCCCACCGAAGCGGAATGGGAATACGCCTGCCGTGCCGGCACGCAAACAGCCTATTGGTTCGGCGATGACGCCGCGCATCTCAAGTCTTATGGCTGGTTCAAGGGGAATTCGGAAAAGAAGACTCACCCTGTCGGCATCAAGCCGCCCAATCCCTGGGGACTCCACGACATGCACGGCAACGTCGCGGAGTGGTGTAATGATTTTTACGCCGCTGACTACTACAAGAGCAGCCCGGCGAAGGATCCACGCGGCCCCGATCAGGGCCAGAAGCGGGTCATCCGTGGCGGCAGTTGGAACAGTCCGCCGGAGAAATGCACCTCGTTCGTCCGGCTCAGCGACGCCCCTGGGCTTCCCGATGTTTGTCTCGGCTACGATGTATATGGATTCCGCTGCGTGCGCAGCGCCACAGGAAACGCTGGGAAGTAATTCAGAGCCACGGGCGTTCTCCGAACGCGCTCGCCGTTGGTCACGCCACGTCCCCGTCGCGTTCGGGAAACGCGATCCCCCGAGCAAAACTTGCGATCGTGGGCGGAGTAGCGCCGGCGAGGGTTACTTCGTCATCGCACTCATCCCGTTCGGCGCGCGCCGGACACAGCGGAAGCCAACCGCGTCGCGCGCAAAACAGGCGTCTTGAAAACCGGGGACTGCGCCGACCCGCGCGGCGGAGCGGCAGGCTTCCGCGCGAGAGTTCCATGCGCCGCCACGCAGCACATAGCGCTCGCCGTCATCCGGACCGCGCGGGTTTTCCTTCGGGCTTCTTGCATAATACGCGGCGTCGTAAATGTCGTTGCACCATTCCGCGACGTTGCCGTGCATGTCGTAGAGGCCCCATGCATTCGGTTTCTTTCGCGCCACTGGCTGCGTTTTCTTCTCGGCATTGTCCGCATACCACGCGTATTGCCGCAACACCCGCGCATCCGAACCAAAGCTGTAGTCGCCCGTCGAACCGGCGCGGCAGGCGTATTCCCATTCCGCTTCGGTGGGCAGGCGATAGCCGTCGGCGGCAAAATTGCATTTCGCGGTCGTCTCGTCGTAACAAGGCTCCAACCCTTCCGCCTTGGATCGCAGGTTGCAGTAAATCGCCGCCTCCGCCCAACTGACTTGCTCGACGGGCCGATCGGCCCCCTTGAAATGCGAGGGCGATGGATTGTCGCGCATCAGCTTGCCGAACTGCTCCTGTGTAACTTCCGTGCGATCCATCAGAAACGCATCCAGCCGCACCATGTGAACGGGTCTCTCCTCGGCCTGGCCGTTTGCGCTGCCCATCGCAAATTCGCCGGCGGGAATCAGCACCATCTCCACGCCGCTCTGTGTCTGGATTGTCGGTCGCGCGCCGGCCGGGGCATCATGCTGCTCCGCTTGCTGACAGGAGCACGCGACACCCAATGCACCAAGACAGCATATCAACCAGCCTGCCCGACTCACCGTCTGCCTTTCGCGATGGGAACCCAGTCGGGTTCCTTGTTCGAAACACCGTCTGTGGTGATCTGCACGAAACGGTTGCTCGCGTTGGCGTCCGCCACGCCGATATGCCAGCCCTCGGCCACCACGCCAACGAACTCCGGCGGCGAAGCGAGCTTCTTCGCCGACTTCGTGCCGGTGGCGAACGCCAGGTAACGGCCATCTGGCGACCAGTCCACATGGTAAACCTCGACTGGCTTCTGGCTGGTGACCACCGCGCGCGCGTTGAGGACCCGCGGTTCGGGGCCGCTGAGGTCCAGATC
>JAOACV010000359.1 GCA_026417675.1 Verrucomicrobiia bacterium | reverse complement strand
CGCTGGCGCTGGACCGACGGAAGGTGTTGGTCTCGCGAGCGGCTCGGTTTTTGGATAGAACCCTGATGGAGCGAAAATGCCATCGCGTTTACAGGACCATTACAAACAAAAGGTGATACCGGCGCTGGTGACGGCACGGGGTTACAAGAACCCGTTCGAGGTGCCGAAGCTGGAGAAGATCGTCATCACCATGGGCGTGCCGACCGCCGTCAGCAAGAACGACAAGACCGCCGTGGACGAGGCGATGAAGGAACTGGCCGCCATCAGCGGCCAGAAGCCGGTGCTTTGCGTCTCGCGCAAGAACATCTCGAACTTCAACCTGCGGAAAGGCCAGGTCATCGGCTGCCGGGTGACGTTGCGCGGGCAGCGGATGTATGAGTTTTTCGACCGGCTGGTGAGCGCGGCCCTGCCGCGCATTCGCGATTTTCGCGGCCTGCCGTTGCGCAGTTTTGACGGCCGGGGCAACTACTCGCTCGGCCTCAGTGAGCAGACGATTTTCCCGGAGATTGACATGGACAAGGTCAAGCGGCAGCAGGGCATGCACGTGACGATTGTGACCAGCGCCCGCACGGACGAGGAAGCCAAGCTATTGTTGCAGGAGATGGGCCTGCCGTTTGCGCGTCCGCAGGCGCGTCCGGCGGTTGAGGCCAAGGGCCAACCGAAGGTGGAGGCAGCCGTCGAGGCCAGAAAAGAGTAATTACTTATGGCGAAGAAAAGTTGGCGGGTTAAGCAGCTCAGAGAACCGAAGTTCACGGCGCGGCGTTACAACCGTTGCCAGCACTGCGGCCGGCGCCGCGGTTACATCGGCCGGTTCAAGTTGTGCCGGATTTGCTTCCGCGAACTGGCCTCCCAAGGCCTGCTGCCCGGCGTGATCAAGGCAAGTTGGTAACGATGAACATCACCGATTCCATAGGCGACATGTTGACACGGATCCGCAACGCCAACGCGGCGTTGAAGGCCGAAGTGGTGATCCCGCACTCCAAGTTGAAGGCTGACATCGCCCGCATCCTGAAACAGGAGGGCTATGTGCGCGACTTCTCGATCAAGCAGGACGGCCCGCGCAAGCAAATCCACGTGGAGCTGAAATTCGTCGGCCGCAAGCCGGCCATCGAAGATATTCAGCGCGTCAGCCGCCCCGGTCAGCGCGTTTATGTCGGCAGCGAGGAAATTCCGCGCGTTCGCGGCGGGATGGGCACGACGTTGCTGTCCACCTCGCGGGGCGTCATGACCGGGCGGGAGGCCCGCAAACTTAAGATCGGTGGCGAAGTGCTTTGCACGGTGTGGTAAGGAAGCCATGTCACGAATTGGTCAAATGCCCGTTGTGTTGCCGGCGAAGGTCAAGGCGGCCGTCGCCGGGCAAAAAATCTCCATCGAAGGCCCCAAGGGCAAGCTCGACTACACGATGCCCGCGGTCATCAAGGCTGAGGTCAAGGACGGCAAGATCATCTTTACCCGCGCCGACGACGAGCGCGCCACGCGCGCGTTGCACGGCCTGGCCCGCAGCCTCGTCAACAACATGGTCCTGGGCGTCAGCGACGGCTACGTCAAGCAACTCGAAATCCAAGGCACCGGCTTCCGCGCGTCCGTGCAAGGCGACAAGCTCAACCTGGTTGTCGGCAAATCCCACCAGATCAACGCCACGATCCCCAAGAACATCAAAGTCACCGTCACCGAGACCGCGGCGAAGAATCCCTTCATCACCATCGAAGGTCCCGACAAACAGGCGGTCGGCCAATTCGCCGCCAGCGTGCGTGCCTACTATCCGCCAGAACCTTACAAAGGCAAAGGCATCCGTTACGCCGGCGAACAGGTCCGTCGCAAGGAAGGCAAGACCGTCCAGCAGTAGAAGCGCGCGCAGGCCGGCCACTCTCGTCCGGCGAAACAAGCAACGACGGTTTCAAGAGCCTCTCGGACCTGGGCGCAAGTCCCGTCATGGCAAGTTGCCTGTTCTTGGTCAGAAAAACTGCGGCCATTGCAAAGACGCGACTTGCGAGATTTTTCGCGACCCAGTCCGACAGATGCTTCTAACCGCCACAGTCCGTGTTCAACCACCACGGCGGCGGTTACAAACTGCTGCTGCTGCTTGAAACCGTGGGCGTTTAATCCGCCAGCCGCCTTGTGATGTCCCCGTAGGCGTCCACGCGACGGTCGCGCAGGAACGGCCAGTGGGTGCGTTGATACTCGACCTGCTCCAGGTCGCAGTCAGCGACGAGGATTTCCTCCCTGTTTGCGCCGGCCTCGGCGATGATCCGGCCGTCCGGCGCGGCGACAAAACTCTGACCCCAGAACTCGATGCCGTCGCCGCCTGCCGGTCGCTCGTGGCCGACGCGGTTGACGGTGGCGACAAAGCACCCGTTGGCGATGGCGTGCGCGCGCTGGATGGTTTGCCACGAGTCGTGTTGAATCGCGCCGCGGTCGGCTTTCTCGCGCGGGTGCCAGCCGATGGCGGTCGGATAGAACAGAATCTCCGCGCCCAGCAACGCAGTCAGCCTGGCGGCTTCGGGATACCACTGGTCCCAACAGATCAGCACACCTATGTGACCGTAGCGCGTCCGCCACGCGCGGAAGCCGAGATCGCCGGGAGTGAAGTAGAATTTTTCGTAGTAGAGCGGGTCGTCGGGGATATGCATCTTGCGATACGCGCCGAGAAACCGGCCGTCCGCGTCAAGGATGGCGGCGGTGTTATGGTAGACGCCAGGCGCACGCCGCTCAAACACGGGAGCGATGATGACAACGCGCAGTTGGCTCGCCAGCTTGGCCAGCGCGTCGGTTGTCGGGCCGGGCACCGGCTCGGCGAGTTGGAATTGGGCGTAGTCCTCGCTCTGGCAAAAATACTGCGACCGAAACAGCTCCGGCAGACAGACGATGCAAGCGCCACGTTGGACCGCCTGTCTTATGCGCGCCGCCGCCCTGACCATGTTCGCCTTCGGGTCGGGCGAGCAAGTCATTTGGATGAGCGCCACGCGGACAAGTTGCGGCCTGTTTCTCTTCGACATGGCTGTTCACTCTAGTTGGGTGCCGGCCGATTGCAACTCGGCTTGTGCCGGCGGCCAGCGCCTNGCGCTGGGAACTCTCTGGTCTGTCACGCGTGAGTGCGGGGCAAAAAAAATGTGGGCAACTTGGCGGTTCGGATGTAAAGTCCCGCCGTGGCAACCCAAGGATAGAGTTGCCGATGAGTTGAGCGCGGAATGAAATACGAGATCACACTGCCTTCAGGACTCTCAGCGGAAGGCCGAATTGTCGTTGGCCGCTGGCGGAAGGAGATCGGCGACCCCATTCAGAAAAAGGATGTGGTCCTCGAAGTCGAAACCGCCACGACCATCTTGGAGATCGAAAGCGAAGTGGAGGGGATTCTGGCGGACATTCACCACGACGCCGGCACCGAGGTGGGGCCTGACGACGTGCTGGGCATCATTGAGGAACAACCGGAAGTCGAAGCTGAACAGAACGACCAGACGGAAGAGATCGAAGCGGAGGCCGAAGCCGAAGTTGACGCCGCAGAGGAAGAAGTCGCTGAGGAAACCGAGCCTGAAACCTTCGACGAAACGTCCGCGGAGCCTGAACCCGTGGAAAGTCCCGCCGCGGCGGAGACGGGAGCCGCAACGCCACCTCCCCCGGCCAGCCGGCGGCCAATCACCGACCGCGCGCGCTGGCTGGCGACGGCCAGCGGCGTGGACATCAGCAGTCTCAGCGGGTCTGGTCCGGGCGGACGCATCATTGTCCGCGACGTGGAGGACGCCATTGCCCGACAGCGTGAAAAGGAAGCTGTCGAAGAACCTGCGCAGGCGCCGGCGAAGCGCGAAGAGCCCCTACAGGTGCCGCTGACGCCCGCCGAGCAGGTGCTGGCCCGGGAGATGCGCCGCTGGCGGGACGCCAACCCGCACGGGTCGCTGTGGCTGATCCGCCCCAACCACGCCATCGCCGCCC
>JAOACV010000358.1 GCA_026417675.1 Verrucomicrobiia bacterium | reverse complement strand
CGCCAGAAGGTCCGCCATGTCGTCCTAGATCCGGCGAAGTTGGTGATGACCGAGCCGAAGAGAAACTCGCTCACCCACGGCGCTGAGTAGAAGAACGACCGGGCTGTCTCGTTGCCCGGTGCGACGCGGTCGGAGGTCGAGAGCGTGCTTGTCCACCAACCAGCGACCGAATGGACCTATCGCACCACCAAAGCATCGCGTTCTTCAAAGGCCGCTTCTACGCCATCTGGTCGAACGGCCGGCAGGATGAGGACGCGCCGCGGCGGAAGTCCTGCTTGCGTAACTTCGCCATCAGAGGCAATGATTGGATGGATACGCCGAGTGAGCAACCGGACAGCGAGATGAAGAAGCGGTTGATCGTCAAGAATGCGCGCGTCGCGGGGACGATCGCGGCGGGGACGCCCGTGTGAAGGGGAAGCTCCAACCATGAGCCCCGGCCGCATCTTCGACATCCAGCGGTTCTCGATCCACGACGGGCCGGGCATCCGCACGACGGTGTTTCTGAAGGGTTGCCCGTTGCGCTGCATCTGGTGTTCGAACCCGGAGAGCATCAGTCCGCGGCCGATTCTGTCTTACCTTGCCGAGCGTTGCATTGCCTGCGGCGACTGCGTCAGGGCCTGCCCGGAGAAGGCGTTGTCCGCGGACGCCGACGGCAAGGCGGTGTTGGACCGCGCGCGCTGCACTCATTGCGGCGACTGCGCCCCGAAGTGCGATCCGAAGGCGCTCGAAATGGTCGGGCGCGACGTCAGCGTCGAGGAGGTGCTCGCCGTTGTGTTGCGCGACCGCGCCTACTACGAGCAGTCCGGCGGCGGCATCACGCTTTCCGGCGGCGACGCGGTGGCGCAGCCGGCGTTCACCGAATCCCTGCTCTGCGACGCCAAGGCGCGCGGCCTGCACACGTGTCTGGAAACCTCCGGCTACGCTGATTGGAGCGTGCTGCGGCGGCTTCTGCCCGCCGTGGACCTGTGGCTCTACGACTTCAAGGAAACCAATCCCCGCCTGCACGAGAAATTCACGGGCGTGTCCAACGCGCCGATCCTCGCCAACCTGCGCCGACTGCACGCCGCCGGCGCTGCGATTCTGCTGCGTTGTCCGATGATCCCCCAGATCAACGCGCGCCGGGACCACCTCGACGGCATCGCCGCGCTCGCGCGCGATCTGCCCAAGCTCCGCGGCGTCGAGCTGCTGCCGTATTTCGATTTCTGGCGGGCCAAGCTCAAGCGTTTAGGCATGAAGACGGAGCTGCCCGACTCGGTCAAGCCGCCCGACCGCGCCACGGTGAAATCGTGGAACGACTACCTGCGCGCCAAGGGCGTGCGGGTGGTGACGTGACCGCCTCACAACGCGAACGGAGAATATCATGAAGAAACACTGGCTTTGTTGGATGGCGATCCTGTCTTTGGGCACGGCAGGTTCGACCGGCGCCGAAAAGAAAACCGAGACGCCGCCGGCAACCAGGAAATGGCTGCCGGCCACGCCGAAGAAACTGCCGCGCTGGCGCGGGTTCAACCTGCTGGAAAAATTCAACGTCGGCCGCAACCAGCCGTTTCTGGAGGAAGACTTCCGGCTCATCGCCAAGCTCGGCTTCAACTTCGTGCGGCTGCCGATGGATTACCGCTGCTGGATCAAGGACGGCGATTGGGAGCAGTTCGACGAGCGGCGACTTAAGGAGATAGACCAAGCCGTCGAGTGGGGCGGCAAATATGGCATTCACGTCTGGATCAACTTCCATCGCGCGCCCGGCTACACCGTCGCCCGCCCTCCGGAAAAGACCAGCCTCTGGACCGACCCGAAGACGCAGGAGGTTTGCGCAAAGCATTGGGCGGAATTCGCGCGGCGCTACAAAGGCATTCCGAACGAGCGGCTCGGCTTCAACCTGTTCAACGAGCCGGCCAACGTCGAGACCAACACCTACGTCGCCGTTGTGCGCAAGATGGTCGAAGCCATCCGCGCCCAAGACCCGAAGCGGCTGATCATCTCCGACGGCTTGCAGTGGGGCCAGCATCCCATCCTCGAACTGCGCGCGCTGAACATCGCGCAGGCCACGCGCGGCTACAGCCCCGGCGAGATCAGCCATTACAAGGCGAGCTGGGTTCGCAGCGAGAACTTCCCGTTCCCCACATGGCCGCGCGTGCTCGGTCCTAATGGCACCCTGCTCAGCCCGCACAAGAAGGAAGGCTCACACCCGCTCATCATCCACGGCCCCTTCAAGACCGACACGACGCTGCGGATGCGCGTCCTGACCGTCTCCAGCCGCGCCGTGCTGGCCTTCGACGCCGACGGCCACCGGTTGTGGGAACGCGAGTTCCGGTGCGGCCCCGGCCGGGGCGAGTGGAAGAAGGCCGAGTTCAAACCGCAGTGGCAGATTTACCAAAACCTCTACGACCGTGATTACTACGGCACCATCCCGGCGGGCACGAAGCAGGTCAGCGTGCTCGTGGCCGACGGCGACTGGCTGCAAGTCGGCGAGATCGGCCTCACGCCATCGCAACCCAATGCGCGTGAGGATTCGCTGACGCTCTCGCAGGCGTTCGGCAAAAAGCCCGACCCGATCCGTTACGTCCCCGGCGCGCGCGTCACGCCGTTTCAGGGGCTGACCGTCCAAGACCGCGCGTGGTTGTGGAGGCAGAACATCGAGCCATGGAAACGCGCCGAGGCCAAAGGCATCGGCGTCATGGTTGGCGAATGGGGCTGCTACAACAAAACGCCGCACGATGTCGTGTTGCGCTGGGCTGAGGATTGCCTGGCCAACTGGAAACGCGCCGGCTGGGGCTGGGCGCTGTGGAACTTCCGCGGCAGCTTCGGCATCCTCGACAGCGAGCGCACGGACGTGGAATACGAGGACTGGGAGGGCCACAAGCTCGACCGCAAGCTGCTCGACCTGTTGCTGAGATACTGAGCCGGGAAGGCACTCTCGATCTTTGCTGGTGGAGTTTCCCGGCGTCCGCAGTTAAAACAGAATCCATGAAACCACCGTTGATTGTCGTGTGCTGTTTGATCTTGCTCGTCGCCTGTGGCGCGAGGGCCGCGTCTGTCACGCCGCAAATCAGCAACCGCGCGCCGCCGCCGGGCGAAATCGGCTACCGGCCCGCCGATGGCGCGACGACGGCGCTGAATCCGCCATCGTTCATCTGGCTGCACCGGCGCGACGCGCAAACCTACACGATCCAGTGGGCGCGGCGGAAGGACTTCAGCGACGCGGCGACGGCCAGCGGTTTTGTCTGGAACACTTACACCCACCACACGCCGCTCGCGCCGGGGACGTATTACTGGCGTTACCGCTTCACCGACGCCCGCGGGCGGGAGTCGAACTGGAGCCTCACGCGCTCGGTCGTCGTGTCGGCGGACGCGCCCGCGATGCCGATGCCGACCCGGGCGCAGCAGCGCGAGCGCGTGCCGCGCGGGCATCCGCGGCTGTTCATGCGGCCTGAAGACCTGCCGCGACTGCGCGAACTGGCCCGGGGCCGCGAACGAAAGTCGTTTGCCCAACTGCGCGCCGAGGCCGACCGCATCATCAGGGCCGGGCCGACGCCGGAACCGACGGAGCTGGGTTCGGCGCGCGACAAGGAGAACGAGCGCGCCGTGAAGTTCTGGTGGCCGAACCGCGAGCAGACCCTGAAGGCCTGCGACGAGGCCATGACGCTCGCGTTCGTCTATCTCATCACGCAGGAGAAGACCTACGGCGAGGCGGCGCGAAAATGGGTGTTGCACTTGGCGTCGTGGGACCCCGACGGGCCGACGAATTTCCGGCTGAATTGCGAGGCGGCCAAACCGATGCTCTACCGCCCGGCGCGGGCCTATGATTGGGCGTGGGACATGTTAACGCCGGAGCAGCGCGCGAAAATCCAGGCCGTCACGCTGCGGCGCGTCAAGGACGCCTGGGAAAGCGGCGAGGTGCAGCGCGGCGTCGGCCATCTCAACGCGCCCTACAAC
>JAOACV010000357.1 GCA_026417675.1 Verrucomicrobiia bacterium | reverse complement strand
GCCCAGCGAATTGCCATCAAGGTAGATCAGGTCGGGTTCGTCATTGACAAACGCTTGCCGCAACCCGGCCAGATCATCGGTAGCGTCAAGTTGATCGGCATACGCGGCATCGAGCGGGACGGTCATCGTCGTTCCTTTCAGGCACCGCGTCCCGACCCGCCACGGCCAACTACTCGCGAGCCTTCTTGAGCACGTCGGCAATCTTCACCGGTTTGCCGCCCCGGCGTTTGCTCTCATCGGCGGCCTCCATGAACGCGAAAAGCTCGATCGTCTCCTCGGCGGGGACCGGCGACACGCCGGTCTGGAAGAACTTGATGATCTCCACCACCAGCGGCGCGTAGGTGTCGTAGCTGCCGACTTCGGCCTCGCCTTTCTCGCCCCTGGCCTTGCCGCCGTAGGGCTTGCCGGCTGACGGTGTCTCCGTGCCACCGACGAATAGACCTACGCGGGCAAACTTGTCGACCTCCTTAAGGGGCAGAGTGCCGCCTTTGGCCTTTGCAGCCTCGCGGTAGATGCCCGTGCGCCCGCCGCGCCATGTGCCGATCACCTCGATGCGGCCATCCTCTGTCGTGCCGCGCTTGACCGTCTCGCAGCCCGTGCCCATCACCGCGAACAACGCCTCGCAGCCGTGGACGCCATACCAGAACAGGTCGGGATGATGCGGCTCCAGGCTGCACGGGCTCCACGTCTCGGCGTAGAGCACCTTGCCGATGGAACCGTTGCGGACGGCCTGCGTGTTCTTGCCGTAGCGCAAAGAGGATGAACTGAACACCGGCACGTTCGCCTCCTTGGCGAGGCGGAAGATTCCGAGCACATCTTTCAGCGACCCGGCCATGGGCTTGTCAATGAACAGCGGCTTCCTGGCCGCGATGACGGGCTTGGCCTGCGCCAGATGAGGCCGGCCGTCCACGCTCTCCAACATCACCGCGTCCACGTGCTTGCACATTTCCTCGATCGAGTCGTAGAGCTTGACGCCGTATTTTTCCTGAAGCTCTTGGGCGAACTTCTCGACGCGCTCCGCGCTCGACGGAATGTCCGGGCTGCCGCCCTTGAACGCGGCGACCACTCTGCCGCCGGGGATGTAGTTTTTGGCGCTCGGGTTGTTGAGCATCCCCGTATACGCCGGCACGTGCGACGTGTCGGTGCCGATGATCCCGATGCGGAGGTCCGCGGCGACGGCGGAGGAAATGAGTGCGGCGAACAGGAGGCAAAGCGAAGGGTGTAATTTCATGGCTCCCATTTGACGCATCATCAGGTCGGAAGCAAGCAAACTTTTGGGTCACACTTTTGGGTCAGCCGTCGGCCATGTCGTCCAACTGCGCATTTGTCTTCGGCTCAACCTTCCGATATGCTGGCGGCGGTTTCCAATGAACTCCATCACCCTTGCTTGGACAACGCGCATCCTCGGCGTGCTGATGGTTGCGACGCTGGCCGCCGGCTGCTCGGTGCGGCGGATGGCGATGAACCAGGTCGCCAACGCGCTTGCCGGCACCGGGACGACGTTTGCCGGCGACGACGATCCCGAACTGGTCAGGGAGGCAATCCCGTTCGGCCTGAAGACGATGGAAGCGCTGCTGGCGGACCTGCCGCGGCATCGGGGGCTGTTGCTCGCGCTGGCGTCGGGCTTTACCCAATACGCTTACGCCTTCGTGCTGGACGAGGCCGAGGAGATCGAGCCGAAGGATTTCGAGCGGGCGAAGGCGTTGCGGGCGCGGGCCTTGAAACTGTTCTTGCGAGCGCGCGACTACGGCCTGCGCGGGCTGGAGGTCGGGCACAACGGTTTCGGCAAGCGACTGCGCGCGGACCCCAAGACCGCCGTGAAAGCCGCGACGCGCGACGACGTGCCGCTGCTCTACTGGACCGCCGCGGCGTGGTCCATGGCGGTCTCCATCGCCAAGAACAACCAGGAGTTGATGGCCGAGTTGCCCGCGGCCGCGGCGCTGGCCGAGCGCGCGCTCGCGCTGGACGAAGCCTGGGACCACGGCGCGCTGCACGAGTTTTTCATCAGCTACGACGGGAGCCGCGCCGAGGCGATGGGCGGCTCGAAGAAGCGCGCCCGCGAGCATTTCCATCGCGCCATCGAACTCAGCGGCGGTCTGAAAGCGTCGCCCTACGTCAGCCTGGCCGAGTCGGTGACGGTGGCGGAGCAGAAGCGCGACGAGTTCAACACGCTGCTCGATCAGGCGCTGGCGATTGACCCGGAGAAAAAGCCGGAGTGGCGGTTGCTCAACCTGGTCACCCAGCGCAAGGCGCGCCGGCTCAAGGCCCGCGCTGAAGATTTGTTCCCGTAAGGCGACTAAACCGGTTGTGAAACGGCTGCCCGAAGCGCGTTATATCTCGCGCGCGCTCGCGCCGTAGGTTCTGAAACGACATTGACAATCTGATTGTGAGAGTCTCGATGAACTTAAAAACCATCGCATCGTCCTGGCTTAGCCGTTTTTGGCGCTTCGCATGGGTGCCGGCCGCCATCGCGCTGTTGGCCGCGCCGGTGGCGCGCGCCCAAGGCGTCAAAATCAAGCTCGCCACCCTCGCCCCGGACGGTTCGGCGTGGCACCTCATCCTCAAGGATATGGGCGAGCAATGGAAACAGCTCTCCGGCGGCCGCGTGACGCTGGTCATTTATCCGGGCGGCGTCGCCGGCGACGAGCCGGACATGGTGCGCAAGATGCGCATCGGCCAGATTCACGCCGCGGCGGTGACAGGAACCGGCATTGGCGAGATTGATCCGGGCGTGCAGGCCCTCCAAATCCCGATGCTCTACCAAACCGACGAGGAGTTCGATTACGTCCGCGCGAAACTGACGCCCAAGCTCGAAGCGCGGCTGAAGGCGAAAGGCTTCGTCGTGCTCAACTGGGGCGAGGCCGGCTGGGTCCACTTCTTCGCCACCAAGCCCGTTGTGCGGCCCGACGATTTGAAGGCGCTGAAGCTTTTCACATGGGGCGGCGACAGCCTCGTGCTCGACCTCTGGAAGGCCGGCGGATTCCACCCCGTGCCGCTGGCCAGCACCGACATCATGCCCGGCCTGCAGACCGGCATGATCAACGCCTTCGCCACGCCGCCGATGGCGGCCCTGAGTTTCCAATGGTATCCGCTTGCGCCGAACATGAGCGACCTGCGCTGGTCGCCCCTGGTCGGCGCGACGATCATCACCGCGCAAATGTGGGAGCGTGTGCCGGCCGACGCGCGCGAGCCGCTGATGGTCGCGGCGCGCAAGGCGGGCGAAGCCGTGCAGGCCGACGTGCGCAAGAGTTCCCGCGAAGCCGTCGAAGCGATGAAGAAGCGCAACTTGCGCGTGGTGCCGGTGCCGCCCGACGCCGCCGCGGAGTGGCGCGCCAACGCGGAGAAGATTTACCCGAAACTGCGCGGACCCTTCGCGCCGGCGGAGTTGTTCGACGAAGCGCGGCAACTGGTTGCCGAGTTCCGCGCGAAATCCGGCAAGGCCGAAAGCGCGGGCGGCGCCGCCGCGTCCAAATAGCCGTGGACGCCGAGGGCCACATCCGGCCCGCGGGGCCACAGACGCCGGCTCGCAGGTTTCTGCGATGGTTCGAGAATTCCTTCTCCATCGTCTGCCTGACGGCGATGTCGCTGTTGCCGCTGGTGGAGATCGTCACGCGGAAGTTTTTCAACTGGGGCGTCCCCGGCTCGCAACTGATCGTCCAGCACCTGACGTTGGTCATCGCGTTTCTCGGCGCTGCGCTGGCGGCGCGCGACGGGCGGCTGTTGCGGCTCGCCACGGCGTCGCGGCTGTTGGGCCAGCGCACGCTGCGGGTCACCACGATCTTCGCCGACGCCGTCGGGGCGGGTGTGACGGCGGCGCTGTGTTACGGGAGCTGGCAGTTTGTGCAGGTCGAGCGCGCCTCAGGCGGTCTGTTGGTGGGCAACTTCCCGCGCTGGGCGGTAGAGGCGGTGATGCCGGTCGGGTTGGCGCTGGTC
>JAOACV010000356.1 GCA_026417675.1 Verrucomicrobiia bacterium | reverse complement strand
GTTATGGACTGCGAGACCCGCTGGCGTGTTCAAACCGCTGCCAACGTTCCTCGAAATAAGTCCGACAGGCTCCTAGGCGTGCCGGTGGCCGATGCGGTGACGCAGGTCCAGGTGCCCGCGGCGGCAGACTATCGCGTTTGGGTGCGGACGCGCGACTGGGTCGCGCCGTGGAAAGCGCCGGGCGCGCCGGGGAAGTTTCACGTGCTCGTGAACGGCAAGGCGCTGGCGAGGACGTTCGGCACCGAAGGCGAGGCGTGGCACTGGCAGGACGGCGGCACCATCCCACTGGCCGCCGGTAAAAACACGGTGGCGTTGCGCGACCTAACCGGCTTCGACGGGCGATGCGACGCCATCGTCTTTTCGAGTGACCACGATTTCCGCCCGCCGAATGAGGACCCGGCGATGGCGGCGTTCCGCCGCCAGATGCTCGGCCTGCCCGATCGGACGCCGGACGCGGGCGAATTCGATCTGGTCGTGGTCGGTGGCGGCATGGCGGGTTGCTGCGCCGCGGTCAGCGCTGCCCGGCTGGGCTGCAAGGTCGCGCTCATCCACAACCGCCCTGTGCTCGGCGGCAACAACAGTTCCGAGGTTCGGGTCGGATTGTCGGGTCTGATTCACCAGCCGCCTTATCCCCGGCTTGGCGATCTGGTGGATGAGATCGGTCCGATCGGTCACTGGAACCTCTACGAGGCACGACGCGATCCCGATTCGCCCCGAAGCAAGCGCATCTTTGCCGTCATCGAGAAACATCCGGAGAAGAAAATCCACAACGCAGGCCCGGCCTCCAACTACGAGGACGAGCGCAAACGCCGCGTGGTCGAGTCAGAGAAGAACGCGCGGCTGTTCCTAAACACCCATGTTTTCCGGGTGGAGAAGCAGGGCGACCGCATCACCGCGGTTGTCGCCAAAAGCATTGTCACCGGGCGCGAGTTGCGGTTTCGCGGCAAACTGTTCGCCGATTGCACCGGCGACGGCAATCTCGGTTTCCTGGCGGGCGCTGATTCCCGCGTCGGCCGCGAGGCGCGCAGCGAGACGGGCGAACCCACCGCGCCGGAGACGGCCGACAAGCTGGTGATGGGCACATCGGTGCAGTGGTATGCCGTCGAGGAAACGCGGCCCCGCCCGTTCCCCGACTGCCCGTGGGCGGTGCAGTTCAACGCCGAAACCTGCCAGCGGCTCACGAAGGGAAGCTGGGACACCGAGACCGGCGTAAGCCGCGTCCGCGGCGATTGGGATTGGGAGACCGGCATGAACCTCGACCAGGTGACCGAGATCGAGCGCATCCGCGATCATGCTCTGCGGGCGACTTTCGGCAACTGGGCGTTTCTGAAAAACCACAGCGACGTGAAGGAGAAGCTTGCCAACTATCGCCTCGCGTGGGTCGCCTGCATCGGCGGCAAGCGCGAAAGCCGGCGTCTGCTGGGCGATGTGATTTTGCAGGAGCAGGACGTGGTCGAACAACGTCCCTATCCGGATGCCTGCGTGACAACCACGTGGAGCATTGACCTGCACTATCCGCACCCGGAGAACACCCGGCATTTCCCCGGCGAGGAATTCCGCTCGATCGCCAAACACGTGCGAATCAAGCCTTACGCGATCCCATATCGGTGTCTCTACAGCCGCAACGTCGCCAACCTCATGATGGCCGGCCGCAACATCAGCGTCACCCACGTCGCCCTCGGCACCGTGCGCGTGCAACGCACTACCGGCATGATGGGCGAAGTGCTCGGCATGGCCGCCTCGCTCTGCAAACAACACCGCGTTACCCCGCGCGGCGTCTATGAACATCACCTCGACAAGCTGCACAAGCTCATGTGCCGGGGCGTCGGCCGCGAATCGCTTGGAGCGCCGTAAGGCGGTTGCAAAGCGGGGCAACGCCGTCCAAGGCAGTGTGCGGCCCGCAGACGCCTATTTCTCGCTCAATCGAATCGCTTCCACCGCCACTTCCACGCCCTCGTCGCTGCCGGGGTCGAAGCGCAATCCGGTGATGAAGCCGCGCCAGCGTGGGTTGTCGGCCACGCGGACTTTGATGTCGTGGAACCGGCCGTCGCCCTTGATGTGGAAATCCACGCTGGCGTCTTCGTGGGCGCCGACGCCGGGGTTGGTCCAGAAGAGCTGTCCGCCGATGTCGCGGCTGGACTGGACGCGCAGGACGATGAACGGGAACCGCGAGGCGCGCGCGTTCATCGGCGGGCTGGTCAAGATTGGGTCGCGCCCCTGCGTGACGAACCGCAGCGCGCCGGCCTCAATGCGCAGATTGCCGACGTTGCCGGTCCAGCCGAGCGGGTCGGCGGCTTGGGTGAAGTCCCATGTGGTCGTCAGCGGCGTCTCGGCCACGTCATACGGTCCCAAGCCGATGTCGGCGGGGACGATCTCCGCCGGCTTGGGCGAACGGGGCGCGAAGACCTGTCGGATCGCTTCGAGGTAGCCGAAGCCGAACTCGCGGTGCGGCTCGATGTAGCTGCCTTCGCCCCATTCGTTCCACGCCTCGATAAACAGCATCCTCAGCTTGGGCGGCTGCTCCTGTTGGTCGAGGAAGCGTTTGCAATCCAGCAGGTGTTGCTTGAACAAGGCCGGCGTGCGGCCGGTGCGGGCCAGAGTCGCCTCGCCGTGCCAAGGTCGCGCGTCCCAGCCGCCGCAGACGGGCGGGATGAGCTTGATGATGTTGGCGGCGGCGATGTCGTTCCACGCGGCGCGGAAACCTTCGAGACAGGTCGCGAACGGGGCGCGGTTGGCCAGTTTCTCGGCCGGCGTCATGTTGATGGAGGGCCAGTTGTAGGCCGTCACCGCGTCGTAGCCAAGCGCCTTGAACCGCGCCAGCAACGCGGTTGTCGGCGGCGAGCACGCCACCAGATACAGCCCGCCCACGCCCGCGTCGCGACACATTGCGCGCATTCGATCAAATGTCTGGCTCACCAGCCCGTCGCCCATGTCGCGCGAGGGGTTCAGGGAGGAGAAGATGACGACGACCGGCTTGCCCTCGACGCGCAGGTAGTTGGGCCGGCGGAAATAGTTCTCGATCCAGTAGCGCGTGATGGCCTCCCAGTCCGCCGCGGAGTGGGAGCCGGGAGGATTGTGGTTGGCGTAGAGCAGACAGAACTTCAGCAAGTGCTGATAGCGGGCCTTGAACAACGCGTCGTGCAGGCCGTGCTCCAGATGCCGAGCGCCGCGGTTCCAATACCAGTCGTATAGGAAAAAGCTGATGCCGTGCTCGACGGCCCATTTGATCTGCCAGTCGGCCACTTCGGGGTCGCCCTCGCGATACCAGCCCAGCAACGGCTGACGTTCGGGATACGGCTTGATGCGCGACCACGCCGTCGCGGTGTTCCATCCGGGAAAATAATAAACGCCGACCTGATAATCGCTCCTGGCCGGCTTCGGTTTGGGAACATAGGCCGCCTTCGGCAGGCGCAGCGGTCGCTTGAACTCCAGCGTCTTGATCATCGCCGGCAGATCGCAGATCTCCAACGTCGCCTTCGCTTTGCCGGGCGAGTCGGCGCGCACGGTCCACGCAAACGTCGCGGGCTGGCCGTATTCGATTTCCGACGGCGCGGCCTCTTCCTTGAGCAATCTCGCGCCGGCGAGTTTCAATTTCGCCTTCAC
The DNA here is from genome assembly GCA_026417675.1 of Verrucomicrobiia bacterium. GTDB lineage: Bacteria > Verrucomicrobiota > Verrucomicrobiia > CAIQCK01 > CAIQCK01 > JAOACV01. The sequence continues at coordinate 340 of JAOACV010000356.1, read as the reverse complement.
GCCGCAGGCGGACTCCGCGCCGTGGTTGCGGACCATGGCTTCCAGCCGCACGGGCCTGCCCGCCCGCGCGAACGCATCAGCGAGCGCGAAATACGCCACCTCCAAGTCCGGCGGACCGGTCAGGTCCGCTTCCGCCGAGATAGATTCGATCTTTACGGTCGCGTTTTTCGCGTCCGTCGGCCGCAGTCGCAGGGCGATGATCTCCCCGCGCCAGTCTTCCCAGCCGGCGCCGCTGCTGGCGTCTCCGGGTCATGAAGCTGGGGGCGCAAGTCGAGGAAGGTGAAGAGGTCGTCGAGGAAAAGCAGATTGCGGTAGATCTCGCCCACGTCGTTGAGCAGGG
>JAOACV010000355.1 GCA_026417675.1 Verrucomicrobiia bacterium | reverse complement strand
GCATGTATCTCATCGTCAGCGGCTCGGTGGAGATCTTTCGCAAGATAGACAATGGCGCGACCTGGAAGATCGCCAAGCTGCCGCCCGGGGCGTGCTTCGGCGAAATGGCCCTGCTGAGCAACCAGCCCCGCATCGCCAACTGTGTTGCCGTGGAGCCGACGCTGCTGCTGAAGGTCCCTTATAAGGACTTCAACGCGCTGATCAAACAGAACAACATCGCCGCGCTCAAAGTCACCACCAACCTCGCTCGCGTCCTCAGCGTGCGCCTGACCCAGCTCATCGCCGAGCAAACCAAGCTATTGAAAGCCCAGCGCACGCTGTCGGCCGAGACGCAGAAACAGTTGATGGCGCTTTATCAGCAGGCCGAGGGCGCGTTTTAGCGGGGTCGTGGCCTCCATGGCGTGGCGAGCGCGGACGCCGATAGGGGCCGTCTCGCAAACCGGTTCTGCTTTCCAAGCTCAGGGGGCCGTCGCTGGCGCGGGCAACATTCGATAGACGACGAGCGGGTCGCAGCGGCAAACTGCCTCCGCGCGGCCTGACGCGACCAAAGCCCAAGCCAGTTTGTCAAACTCGGTGCGAGCCTCGGTCGGGCTTTGTTGTCCGCGAGCTTCCAAAACCAACAGATCACCCGCCTTTGCCCACGGGGGATACAAAAGCGGCAGCCGGTTGGTAAGCCATGCGAAGATGGAACGTTCCTGGGTCACCAACCGCGCCTCGGCGGGAGCGTGCGCGCGGATCCATTCCCCGACCTCTAGGTAGGGCTTCCAGTGGCCGCGCTGATAAACGGCATAATAGTCGCGGGCGTGCGCCAGCTTTACCTCGCGGCCAATCTTCAGCAGGTTCGGCAAGAGGCACACCGCCAGGAGAATGCCCACTGGCAGACTGACCGGCAAGGGGCCTTGTGACGCGACGGACGCGGCCTTGCTTTTCAGCCGCTGCCAAGCCGCTTCCAGCCCCTCGGCCAAGAACCAAATCACCCACGGCAGCACGGGCAACACATAGCGCGGCGTCGGCATTGGTGCGACCAGGCACATCCCCGCCACGTAGCTGACAAACATCCAAAGACCCAGACCCCGATCTTTCCGCCGCAGTCGCCACGCGCCCGCCGCCAGCAAAGCAGTCAGGACCGGGATCAACACACCTGCGAGGACGAGCCGGCCGGTGTTCACGCCGCCCGATTCCAGCAATTGTTTCACGCCCGTGTCCTGCGTGGTGACGCTTTCCAAGGTCGCGTCCAAGAACCCCAGCAGTTTCTGCCCGAACAAACTGGCGACCGCGAGGTTCTCCTCCCACGATGCCGGCGGCAGGTATTTCATCGGTGGATGATCGCTCTGCGGAGAAGACCGGAAAATGAGCATCCCAATCACCGCCAAGGCGATGGCTGGCAGCAACACACAGGTTGCACGAAGCAGGCGCCGGACTGCGCTGTGGCCGGAGGCGGCCGGCCCCAGCCATGCGGCCAAGACCGCCACAGGGAAGGAAAAAAGCTTGCTCAACCGAAACGCGCAACCGGCGGTCAACGCCACGCCACCCGCAAACGCATGACGCTCGGCGGACTGGGGCTGAAGAATCAACCGCTGCAAGTAATAGAATCCGATCCACAGACAACACATGGCCGGCATGTCGGTCATGATTTGTCCAGCGAATTGCACCATACGATACGACAAGCCGGTCAGCGTCACTACCAGCAACCCCCATCGGCAGCCAGCGATCTCGCTGACCGAGCGATAGACGAACCACAGTGTGATCAACGCGAACGCGGCCATGACCGTGTTCATCAACAGATAGTTTGCCCCGGCCACACGATAGATTCCCGCCAGCATCACTGGCAGTCCGAATGGCAGGCCGTAACAAGGAATGCCAGCCATCGCGTAGCCGTGCCCCTCTGCCAGCGACCGGGCCACGCTGAGATAGAGCGCGCTGTCGCGGCCCACCTTCCAGTGCGGGCTGATGCACGCCGCATAGACCAGCAGCAAGACCAGCCCGACGACCCATCCTGCGCGTTGTTCAAAACTCCGGGGTTGCATCAGCGCAGTCTCCAATGCTGCTCATGGTCTCCGTGCGGCCGCGGGAGCGTGGGGATCATGAACGTCCTCCTTGGTCGCGGGGCGGGGACTGTGTCTGAGCGGCTCCTTTCGGGCCGCGCAGATAGACGCTGATGGCGCCCGACCGGAACACTTCGCGGGCTGCCCCGCGTTCCACCAGCGCGCGCGCGCGCCGCGCCTCGTCCTGCTCCCATTTGAGCGGCTCCACCTGCCATTGGTTGAAGCGTCGCCGCAGGTCGGGAATGTGTTCGAGCACGAGCAGATCGCCCGGGCGCGTGTCCTTGAACCGCCACACGCAGGGCCGCTTGGTCCAGAAGTGCATGACGGCGAACTCGCGCGTGAACAATCGCGCCTCGGGCGGTGCGTGTTGGCGAATCCACTCGCTGACCGCCCAGAGATCCTTCCAGGCGCCTTTTTCAAGCGTGGCGTAGTAATCCGCGCGATGGACCTGCCGGATTTCGCGGGCAATGTTCACCAGATTGGGCAGCAACAGCCCGATCAAACAAACCGTGGTTGGCCATCGCAACGGGAAACCAGTTGGCGTGGCCGGAGCTTCCGGTTTGCCCCGGTGCGGACGCCACCTCTCCCATGCGAGGTTCAGCCCTTCGGCAATGAACCACAGCAGGAACGGAAACAACGGCAGCAGGTAGCGTTGCACCGCCGCCCGTTGCGCGACCAGCATCGAGGCGCAGTAGATCAGCACCGCGATCAGGCTCAGCCCGCGATCCGTCTTGGAAACCCGCCAGCCGCCCAAGCCCACCAGTATCCCCAAGATCAGGAATGCGGCGCCGTAGGCCGCGATTCGCAACGGGTTCAAATAATTGGGATCCTCAAGCCGAATCGCTTCGAGGCCAAATGTGGTCAGTCCCTTAAGGGCGGCGTTCATCAAAGCCGGTGCCGTCAACCAAAGCCCGGCCAACGGCCTGAGAGCAAGACCGATCAGGTCCCCCCACGTGATATAGGCCGGCAGCGCGGCCACTGGGCTGCTGCCGCCAATAGCCACAGCGCGTTGATAACACACCACCGCCTGTTTCGTTGAAAAGTCTATCCACCAAGCCAGCAGCAATACCGCCGGCAGCACCAAGACCGCCGCCAAGAGTAGGTTCTTATGAAACTTTCGCGGCTGTTCCCAACGACGCAGCCACGGCGCCAGCGCGAACAACGGCACGGCAAACGCCGACGTGTAACGGAACGCGCATGCCAACATCAGGCCGCAGCTCGCCCCCAGCACGTCCGTCCACGCAAAAGCGGGCTGCAGCACGAGCCGTTGCAGAAAATAAAATCCGAGCCAGAAACCGAACATGCCGGGCATGTCGGTCATCAGGTAAACCGAATACTCCACCATCACATGCAAAAGCCCTGTCAACGTCACCACGATCAACCCCCACCATGCGCCGGCCATTTCCTTGATGCTACGATACACCAGCCAGAGCGTCGCCAGACTCATCAGCACCAACACGGTGTTCATCACCAGGAAGTTCCGCCCGAAGAGGCGATATAATCCCGCCATCAGCAACGGCCAGCCAAACGGCGTTCCGGCGCAGAACAACCCGCCGAAACTGTAGCCGCGACCCTCGACGAGCGATTCGCCTAGTCCGATGAACATCGCGCTGTCGCACTGGATCTTCCAATGCGGGCCGATGCTGCCCAGATAAACCAGACCAAGCAGCAACGCCACCACCCATCCGCATCGTTGCGGGTTTGAGAGACTTGCGCCTTTCAATCGCTCCTTCTGTTCTGTAACCTTGCCGGCCAATGGTAAGGGCCGTTGTCGGGAAGTGTCGAGGCAATTTGCGACAGCGCATGAACATCCTGTTGGTAACAGAGTATTTTCCGCGCTCGGCCGCCTGCGAAGTGCGCGGCGGCGTCGAGGCCCGCGCGTTCCTGTCTCTTATACACATCTGACG
>JAOACV010000354.1 GCA_026417675.1 Verrucomicrobiia bacterium | reverse complement strand
CATTGAGCCTCCGAAGCGCGGTGACCCTGTTTGCCTTCAATCTCGCCGCGTTGTTGGGGGGCGCGGCGTTGATCTGGTTGATGAGCCAACCGGAAACGCTGTTTGGCGCTTTGGGCAAAGACACGACGCTGACGGGGCGGACGGGTTTGTGGGACGCCGTCATCGAGATGATCGCGCGGCGGCCTTGGTTGGGCTACGGATTCAGCGGTTTTTGGCTGGGGCTGGGCGGCGAAAGTGCGCACGTGGTCCAGGCGGTCAACTGGATTCCTCCCCACGCGCACAATGGTCTGCTGGATGTCTGGCTCGACATCGGTCTGCTGGGCGTGGCGGTGTTCTTGTTGGGCTTCCTGATCGGCTTCTGCCGAGCGTTTGCGTGGGCACGCACGATCAAGACCGCCGAAGGGATGTGGCCGTTGACATATCTCACCTTCATGGTGCTGTTCAACCTCACCGAGAACACCATCCTCAGGCAGGGCAGCATCTTCTGGATACTGTATGTCTCGACGCTCTTGGCCAAGCCCGACGAAAGCCGCGAACCCAACGCCGCGCGCCCAACTCCGGCTCGCAGCGAGCGGCAATGCGCGGGCTCGTCGCCAGTCTTTGCGAGGAGGCGCTCATGCGCGTAATGGGCTGGCCCGCGTTCAAGAACCGGGCGCACAATCCCTACAACAGTCTGCTCTACCGCCCGATGGCCGGCCTCGGCGTGCGGGTGGATGAGTTCGACGCGGGGCGGTTGTTGCGGGGCGGCTATGACGTGCTCCATCTCCATTGGCCGGACGCGTCATTGAATCTTCGCAGTTCGATGAAATGCTTTGTGAGAACCTGCCTGATGCTGGGATTGCTGAGGCTGGCCAGGCTGCGCGGGACCAAGCTGGTCTGGACAATGCACAATCTGAAATCGCATGAGGCGCCGCATCCACGGGTCGAACGTTTTTTCTGGCGGAGGTTTCCGCGGTTGTTGGACGGCTACATCAGCCTGAGCGAGGCGGGGCGCGAGACGGCTTTGGAACAACTCCCCGCGCTCCAGTCGTTGCCGGGATTCGTCGTGCCGCACGGTCACTATCGCGGGGTTTATCCCGACGAAGTCACGCGGGCACAAGCCCGGCAGCAGTTGGGCGTGTCGGCCAAGTCCCCGGTCTTGCTCTACCTCGGGCTGATTCGTCCCTACAAGAATGTGCCGCACTTGATTCGAACGTTTCGGTCGCTGTCCGATCCCGAAGCCGTCTTGATGGTGGCCGGCAAGCCTTTCGCGCCGACGTTGTCGGAGGAAATCAAGTCCGCGGCTGCAGGTGACGCCCGCGTGAGGTTGTTTCTCGGCTTCATTCCCGACGCGGAACTGCAGCGGTATTTGCGCGCGGCGGACTTGGTGGTATTGCCATTTACCGAGTTCTCCAATTCCGGCAGCGCGCTGCTCGCCCTCTCCTTCGACTGTCCGATCTTGATGCCCCGCAAGGGCGCGGTTGAAGAACTCCGCCAACAAGTGGGCGGTGACTGGGTGCGAACCTACGACGGCGACCTCACGCCTGACATCCTCCAGAGCGCGCTGCGTTGGGCATTGGAAATCGCGCGCCCGGATCGCGCCCCGCTGGAGAGACTCGACTGGCCCGATCTGGCCCGGCAAACCGTTGAAGCCTACCGCCAGCTCAGTCGCGGGACAGCCGCGTGAGCAAGAACAGGTTCTTCACCCGCGTTGCGTTCGCACAACAACCTCCGAAACCTGCTCGGTGACGCCTCGCAGCAGGGCCTCGATGGAGAACTGCCGAATCGCCGCCGCGTAACCCGCTTCGGCCAGCGCACGGGCCTTGTCGGGATTGGCGATCAGGTCGCGCAGAACCGCGGCCAGCGCGCGCGCGTCCCCTGGCGCGACCAACACGCCGGTCACGCCGTCTTCGACGATCTCCAGCACACCGCCGGCGCGGGCGGCCACCACGGGCCGCCGCGCCAGCATGCCTTCGACCAGCACGCGGCCGAAAGGCTCCGGCGTGACCGACGTGTGCGCCACGACGTCCACCACCGACATGAGTTGCGGAATGTCCTGGCGAAAACCCAGAAAATGCACGCGCTCCGTGATGCCAAGCTGTGCGGCCAGTTCGCGCAGGCCCTCTGCGTAACCCTGTTCGCCGAAAAGAGCGTCGCCCACCAACAACGCATGAACGCCCGACAACTGCGACAGCGCCTCGAGCAACACATGCTGGCCTTTCCACGGCGCGAGCCGGCTGAACACGCCCACCGTCGGCACGCCCGCGACGCCCAACTGTTGCCGCAGCGCGCCAATCTCCTCCGCCGTCAGCCGTTGAAACGGCGCAGGATCAATCCCGTTGTGAACCACGCGCACGCGATCGGGCCGGCCGCCGCACGCGACGAACGCGTCCGCCGTCGCCCGCGAGTTGGCGATCACTCGCGCGCAGAGGTGGTTCGCCAGCCGGATGGCGACCAGGCGATGCAGCCGGCTGAACTCGCCTTGCTGGTCGAGCAGGTCGCGCAGGTGCCAGATGACCGGTTTGCACGCGAACTTGCCAGCGACCGCGCTGACGATGAACGCCTTCTGCGAGTTGGCGTAGATCACGTCGTAATCGCGCGCGGCGCGCGCGACCTCGCGGGCCAACCCGATCACGCCCACCGCCGCCTTGATGTCCTTGGTCAGGCCGCCGGCGCGCGAGACCCCGCTAACCTCGGCCGGCGCTGCGCAGATAGAAACGGGGACGCCCCGCTGTTCCAGCCGTTCGCGGAACAACCCGTCGGCGAACAGGACCACCCGGCTCGTGTCGGCAAAGTGGCTGGCGATGTCGAGCAAAGACAGTTCACCGCCGCCAAGCACTCCGGCTTGATCCGTGAACAGGATTCTGGGTTTCACTTGGGTTTTCCTGCGGGTCTCACTCGGCACGGCGCGACCATCGCTCGTTTATCCCTCAAACGCTCCCGCCCGCGCAACGCTTTCTTTGGGGGCCGCATCCTGACGCCGCACGCGAGGCAGGTCGCGCGCAAACCGTCAAGGGCAGGGGATCAGTCCGGCGAGTTTACAGGTTTGCCTTTTCGGCGCGAATCTGCTCTAACCTCGGCGGCCGTCGCACAAAGGATTGATGATCGGCAAACCATAAACAAGGATATGGACACGAACAGGCCGGACACTTCGCTGCCGTCCGGCGGCGCGAGGGCGCCCGCATCCACAGAGAAGCGAACGGGCTGGCTGCATGGCTATTACCGCTGGGTCATCTGCGCGCTGCTGTTCTTCGCCACGACCATCAACTACATAGACCGGCAGATCATCAGCGTGCTCAAGCCGCATCTCGAAGCAGTGTTTGGCTGGAGCCAGATTGACTACGGCAACATCATCTTCTCCTTTCAACTGGCCTACGCCGTTGGCTACGCGGTGACGGGGCGGTTCATGGACCGCGTCGGCGTGCGGCTGGGGTTTGCTTTGGCGGTGCTGCTTTGGAGCGTGGCGGCGATGGCGCACGGGTTGGCGCGGGCGGTCGCGGGATTCTGCGCGGCGCGGTTCGGGTTGGGGTTTGCCGAAGGCGGCAACTTTCCCGGTTCGATCAAGACGGTGGCGGAATGGTTTCCCAAGAAGGAGCGCGCGCTGGCCACCGGCATCTTCAACGCCGGCAGCAACGTCGGCGCGGTTGTCACGCCGCTGCTGGCCCCGTGGCTGGCGGTGACGTTCGGCTGGCCGGTGGCGTTCTATGTGACGGGCGCGCTGGGGTTCTTTTGGTTGCTGGCGTGGTGGGTCATTTACCGTCACCCGGAACAGCATCCGCGCGTGTCGGCGGAGGAACTGGCCTACATTCGCCAAGACCCGCCCGACCCGCCGATGAAGGTTTCGTGGCTGCAACTGTTGCGCCACCGGCAAACGTGGTCCATCACGCTCGGCATGTTGTTCACCGCGCCGGTCTGGTGGTTCTACCTCTACTGGGTGCCGGATTTCCTTAACAAGCAGCACGGCCTTAACCTTATGC
>JAOACV010000353.1 GCA_026417675.1 Verrucomicrobiia bacterium | reverse complement strand
GCCCAGCACCGTGCCGTGCACGGATGCCACCGTCAGCACCGGCCCATCGGCCAAAATCCGCACCGCATTGGAACCCTGGGGCACAAACGGCTCGACCTTCTCGCGCTTGGGATCGTCCACCGACAATCCCAGAGGTGGCCGGCGACAGACTTCGGGAAGCTCCTGCCGTCCCGCGAGGCCCAAGCCTGTCACAACGTCGTTGATCCTGGCCAGCCCCGTCCCGCGCACGATGGTCAGCCGCACCTTTCCGTTCTCCAAGGCCAGTTCCGGCTTGTCCACCACGGCTGGCTCCGGCGCGCCCACTTCGAACCAGAGCTGCGGTAATTGCGGCACAAAGCCGGGAAGATCGGTGAGTTGGAGCGTCTCCAGATCAAGCTTGTAGAGGTCGCGCGCATAGGCTTTCGCGCAGAGGATGTTGCACACGAGGTCTTCCTCATCCTCTTGGATCACATAAATACCGCTCCACTCCGCGCCAAGCTCCACGCGCCCGGCGCCGATGTGCTCGTCAAGCTTCGCGGCCTGTTCGGGGTGCATCGCGCGATAGGCTTCGAGGAACAGCACATATTCGATAAAGAAACGGAAGTCCGGCTGCTTCTCCAGTAGCTCAATCGCGCTGGCGAAAACCTTCCCGCCGCGCGAGAGGCATTCCTCGACCGGCCCATGAACGTCAGGTCCAGATGCCACATCGGCGCGATGTAGGCCGCCGCCAACGGTTCACGGGCGGATGCGGCGGCCGATGCTTCCCCGATTCCAACCAGCAGCAACACCAGTGCGCCAGCAGTCAAGCGCGAGGACAAGTGTCGAGGAACGGGAATTGTCGTTGGGCAAACAGATTGAGATGCAAAAACATTTCCCGAAATCTTCTTACCCTCAAATTTTCTTACCTGAAAGTTCGTCGGTTGAGCCTGCAATGGTCTCATAAGCCCCGCCAGTTTACGCGGCTATTCTGCAAACCGCAGTAAAATCTGTCTTTGTTCAGCCTCAATTGGAAATTTTGGGAAAATTCTAGCAGCCCTTGCTCAGGACGGGGAGAGCCAAGGATTCGCGCCTACTCCACCAACTTGGATGGCTTGGAGGGCTGGCTCGGCTTGGGCATCCAGAACTTCAGCCAGTCGAATCGGTGGCCGCCTTCGTGCAGGTAGTTGGCGCGTTCGAGCGGCGTCAGTTCGCGCTTGACGCGCGTGCGGGCCAGGATCAGCAGTTCCTCAAACGGCGCGAAGGTGGCCCACGGATAGATGCGCGCGTTGCCGTCAGCGCCGGCGGTGATCACCAGCTTGCCGTCGGGGCTGAAGCCGGCGCCGGTCAGCGACGCGGGGCTGTCGGTGAGTTCGGCCATGCAACGTCCCGATGCGACTTCCCAGACGCGCGCGGCCTTGTCGTCGCCGGCTGTCACAACAAACTTGCCGTCGGCGCTAAACGCCACGGCGCGCACGGAGCCGAAATGGCCGGCCAGGTCCCGCAGCCGCACGCCTGTGGTCGCCTCCCAGAGTCGGGCCGTTTGGTCGGCGCTGGCGGTGGCGACCATGTAGTTGTCGGGGCTGAAGACCGCCGCGAGCACCTCGTTCTTGTGGCCGCTCAGCGTGGCGACGCTGTTGCCGGTCCGCGCCTCCCAGACGCGCGCGGTCTTGTCGTCGCTGGCGGTGACCAGAAACTTGCCGTTGGGACTGAACGCGACCGTGGTGACGGCGTCGCCGTGGCCGGTCAACTCGGCGACCATCTCGCCGGCGTTCGGGTCCCAGACGTTGACGGTCTTCTGACGGTTGGCGGTGGCCACCAGTTTGCCGTCCGGACTGATGACGGCGCTGGACATGCCGGTGATCGGCCAGCGCAACACGGCGTCGCATTCGCCGGTGACGGGATTCCACATCCGCAGTTCGTTGTCCGCGCCGGTGGTGATGACGAACTTGCCTTCGGGGCTGAAGCCGGCGTTGAGGATCGCGCCGGTGTGACCCTTCAGTTCCAGTTCCAGCTTCTTCGTGCGGGCGTTCCAGACGCGGGCGACGGCGTCCCGGCCGGCGGTGACGATGCGCGCGCCGTCGGGGCTGAATGCCGCCGCGCTCAGACCGTGATCGCTGGCCTGCAACACCGACACGCCTTGGGAGTCCAACAACAGTTGGCGTAGCACCTCCTCGGCCTGCGGCGTGCGCTCCAGCTTCGCGGCTTCCAGCGCCAGCAACAAGCTCAACTCGCGGTCAGTGTGTTGCTTGGCTTGCGCGACGGCGGCCAGCTCGCGCGAGAGGGACAGGCTGGTCTGTCCCTTCGTCAGTTTCCCCAACTGCCACACGCCGGCGGCGAGCAGCGCGCATACCACCAGCGCCAGCGCCGTTTTCCATGTGAAGCGACGGCGCATCCCCGCCGCCGCGGGCCGTCCGCCGTCGCGCGCGGGCACCGTGTGTTCCCAGCCGTCGAAGCTGGCTTGGATGAACTGGCGCTCGGCTTCGCTCAAGTCGCGCTCGCGCTCCTTCGTCCACGCCACCGACTCGGTCAATTCGGCGCCGCGCAGCAGCAGGTCGGGGTCGCGCCGGTTCGGGTCGGTCGGAAAACTGGCGACCCACGCCGCGGTGCGGTCGCTGATCGCCTGCCGCCAGATCAGGAAGCGCCGGTCCTCGCGCAGCCAGCGCCGCAGCAACGCCCACTCGCGCAGGAGCGCGTCGTTGGCAAACTCGACCATCTCCTGGCCGCTGGTGCGGTCCTGGCGGATCACCAGCAGCCATTCTTCGACCAGGTGACGCGCCAGGCGCTCGATGCGCTCGCGGTTCGGTTCGTGCTTGCAGAGGTCGCTCAACAACCGCGGCCGGCGTGTGTCTTCATGGCCCTGGCCCTCTGGAGTCAGGGCCACCAGTTCGGTCAGGATGCGCCTCGCCAAGGGTCGCAGGTCTTCGCTGAGTTCAAAAACCACGCGGTCGGCCCAGTGATTCAGCCCGCTGCCGACGCCGCCGATGAGCTTGTATGCGTCCTTGGTCAGCTTCCCGTCGCGTCGGCGGTGCCAGAGTTCCGTCAGCGCGAACTCCAGCAACGGCAGCACCGCGCGATGACCCACCTCCGGGCCGGAGGGTTTCTGGGAAAACTCCATCGCCTCCTCGACGATCATTTCCGCCAGGCCGACCTCGAACTCCCATCCGGTGGCGCGCGCCGGCTCTTGGACGATCGCCGTCAACTCGTCCTTGGTCAGCGCGGCGGTGATGTTGACCAGCCCGCGCTCCAGCCATTCCACCCAAACCGGCGCAAACTGGATCAAGCGGCTGTAGAACTGGTCGCGCATCGTCATCACGACCGTCGCGGGCAATGGACTTTTTAGCAGCGTCGCCAACTGCGCCACGAACGCCTCGCGCAACGCCGCGTCCGGCAGCAGCAACAATTCCTCCGACTGGTCAATGATCAGCACCAGCCGCGTCGGCTCCGAGCGCCAGCTCAGCCAGCCGCGCACGGCCGCGGGCAGGTCCTGCGCCGCCCCGACCAAGCCGCGAGCGGCAAGCTGGCCGAAGGGATTGCCGCCCGGACGAATGACCACGGGTTCCCAACGCTCAGGTCCCGGCAGCGCGCCGCGCTCCAGCGCAGGGATCAAACCCGCCATCACCAGCGAAGACTTGCCGCTGCCGGCCGGGCCGACCACCGCCAGGAACCGCGGTTCGCGCCGCAGGCTTTCCACCAGCTTGCCGATCAGCCGCGTGCGGCCGCAGAAAAACTCCGCCCGGTCGGCGCTGAATGGTTCGAGTCGTTGATACGGGCAGACGTCGCTCAGATCCAGTTCCGGATACGCTCCCTGCATCGTCTCGGTGGGCACGGCCAGCGCGGTGTCGGGCAACGGCTGTGTCAGGTCGCGTTTGGGCAGGCTGTCCAACAGCCCGATGACGCGCCGCCGCGCGTCGTCCCAAACGGGCGCGCCCCGAAAACCGTGGCCCAGTTCCGCTGATTGGAGCTGCAGCATCGGCAGGTTCTCGCGCACCGTCATCAGCTC
>JAOACV010000352.1 GCA_026417675.1 Verrucomicrobiia bacterium | reverse complement strand
CTTCTGGCCGCCGGCGCCGCTGAAGAAACGCGCTGTTTACGCCCCGACGCTGCGCACCATCCTGGAGCTTGGTCCCGGCACGGCCAATGTCACCTTCCGCGGGTTCACTTTCGAGTGCTGCGAGGGCACCGCCATCACGCTGCGGGACACCACCAACTGCGTCATCGCCGGCTGTGTCATCCGCAACGTCGGGGACTACCACGGCAGCGGCGTCTCCATCAGCGGCGGCCGGAGCAACGGCGTTGTCGGTTGCGACATCCACGACACCGGCAGCCACGGCGTCTCGCTCAGCGGCGGTGATCGCGTCACGCTTACGCCCGCCAACAATTATGCTGACAACAACTACATCCATCACGTCGGCGTCTTCTACAAACAGGGCGTCGGCATCGCCCTGAGCGGCTGCGGCAACCGCGCCTCGCACAACCTCATCCACGACGGCCCCCGCATGGGCATCATGTTTGGCGGCAACAACCTCGTCATCGAATACAACCACATCCGCCACATGAACCTGGAGACCGAGGACACCGGCGCGGTTTATACCGGCGGGCGCGACTGGATCAGCTCGCGCGGCTCGGTCATCCGCTACAACTACTTCCACGACATGCTCGGCTACGGCCACGATGAGAAGGGCCGCTGGTTCTCGCCGCACTTTGCGTGGGGCGTCTATCTGGACGACAACACCGGCGGCGTGGATGTCATCGGCAACATCGTCGCGCGCTGCTCGCGCGCCTGCCTCCACCTCCACAACGGCCGCGACAACCTCATCGAGAACAACATCTTCATCGAAGGCCGGCTCGCGCAGGTTGAATACAGCGGCTGGACCGACAAGCACCGTTACTGGACCAACCACCTGCCCTCGATGATCAAAGGCTACGAGTCTGTTGCGGGCCAGCCGGCGTGGAAGAACATGCGCCACATGCACCTCCACCCCACACAGGCCGTGTTGCCCGACAAGACCATCATGAGCAGCAACGTCTTCCGACGAAACATCATCGCCTGGCGCGACCCGAAGGCGAAACTCTACGCGATGCGCAACGTCGCGTTCGACCATAACCCTTGCGACTACAACCTCCTCTGGCATTACGGCCAGCCGATGGCCACCGGCATCCAGAAGGTCAAGGAATCCTCCGGCCCGAACCTCGCGCCCAACGGCGGTTTCGAGGAAAGCGAGGCAAACGGCGCGCCGAAGGACTGGAAATGGCAGGTGAAGCCGGCCGATTCGAAAGCCGTGCTCGACGGGAGCGTGAAGTTTGCCGGGGGGCAATCTCTGCGGCTCGAAGGTCGCGGCACCACCAAGGACACCGCTGGCCGCGAATTATGGCCCAATTTCGTCAGCGCCGAGATCGCCGCGAAGACCGGCCAGTTCTATCGCCTCAGCGCGCGCATCCGCGCCGCCGCTCCGGACACAAAGTTCTCGCTGATGGCGCAGAGCTATCTCCACAACGTCTATTTCTGGGCCAAAGACACCTCCACGACCGCCGGCCCTGACTGGAAGGAATACGAAGTCATTTTCAAATTCCCCGCGCCGGGCGACCGCGACTACAAGGAGCAGATGAAATCGTTTCGCGTCCGTCTCGACGTGCGCCAGTCGGCGGGCACAATCTGGGTGGATGACGTGACCGTGCGCGAAGCGGTCGCGATGGACGAATGGACCTCGTGGCAGGCCGCCGGCAATGACACGCACTCGCTGGTTGCCGACCCGCTTTTCGTCAACGCGAAGAAGGACGACTATCGCCTCAAGAAGAACTCGCCCGCGTTCCAACTCGGTTTCAAGCCCATCCCCGTCGAGAGGATCGGCCCCTACAAATCCCCGCTCCGCGCAAGCTGGCCGATCAAAGAAGCGGAGGGAGCACGCGAGAGACCGCCGGCAAGCCAAGCGGAACGCCCATAACGCGCTGGGTATGTTGTCGCGCCGGGCATCGGCGCCCCCACAGGTATCGGCTCAGGAAAGTGCTGACGGCGCGGAGGTTTCGGATCGCGGTTCTTTGTTCCGCCGGACGGGAACCCTCAAACGCCTGCGGGGGAACTTGTCTGGCCGACGAGTTATTTCTTGTCAAACTCGTATTGGCACTTCCGGCAAAAACGGATGCGTTTGTCGCCGTCGCGCTTGAGGCCGAGACGGACTCCTTTGTTGCACTTCGGACAGAAAAGCATCAGATTCGAAAGGGGCAGGGGGCCTTCCTTCTCGACGATGGCGCCCTGGGGATGCAACTGGCTCTTGCGCATATGGCGCTTGATCATGTTGAGGCCCTCGACCAGGGCACGGCCTTTGCTACGCTGCAGTTCGAGGATTTTGCCCTGTTTGCCGCGGGAGCGTCCGGCGATGGCGACGACGATATCGTTCTTGCGAAGCAGGGTCTTCATCGCTCAGAGCACCTCCGGCGCGAGGGAAATGATTTTCATGAAGTTCTTGTCCCGCAGTTCGCGGGCGACGGGGCCGAAGATGCGCGTGCCCTTCGGGTTGCGTTCCTGGTCAATGACAACGATGGCGTTGCTGTCGAAGCGCAGGTAGCTGCCGTCGGAGCGTTTGATGGGCCGCTTGGTGCGCACGACGACGGCCTTGACAACCTCGCCTTTCTTGACCTGGCCGTCGGGCGCCGCCTCTTTGACGTTGGCGGAGATGATGTCGCCGATGCGGGCGTAGCGTTTGTTGCGTCCGATGACGCCGATGACGGAGGCGCGACGGCCTCCGGAGTTGTCGGCAATGTCCACGATGGATCGAACCTGTAGCATGGCGGGTTACTCCTGTCCGGCCTCGGCAAGTTCCACCTTGGCTTTGTGGGCCATCGAGATGACCTCGACGACGCGCCAGCGCTTGAGTTTGGAGAGCGGGCGCGTCTCGACGATGCGCACAACGTCGCCGGTCCTGGCCTTGCCCTCTTCGTCATGGGCGTAGAATTTGGTGTGGTGGGTCATGACCTTCCCGTAGATCGGGTGCGGCGCGCGCCGCTCGACGCGCACGACGACGGTCTTTTGCATCTTGTTGGACACGACCACGCCGGTGCGTTCCTTGCGTTTGCCGGTGGGTTGACCGGGCGCCGGGGCGGTAAGGTGGGTTGACGTCTGCTCTGGCATATCTGTCGGCTGTTACTGCGCGGCCGCGGCCGCCCGCGCCCCGCCCTTGCTCGCAAGGGCTGGACGCTGTTTCTGGTTGATGAGGGTCAGCGTGCGGGCGATGTCGCGCCGCAGCTCGTTGAGCCGGCTGGTCTTCTCGATCTGACCGCCGTGCCGTTGCAGGTTGAGTTTGAACAACTCCTCGCGCAGGTCGCGGACCTTGGCCTGCAACTCCTCGACCTTGTGTTCCCGAAGTTCGAGAAACTCTTTTCGCTTCATGGGAAAAACCTATCGGGTGACGAATCGCGTCTTGATGGGCATTTTGGTCGCCGCCAGCCGCAAGGCTTCCTTGGCCAGCGATTCCTGAATGCCGCCCAGCTCAAACATGATGCGGCCGGGTTTGATGACCGCCACCCAGGTCTCCGGCGCGCCCTTGCCCTTGCCCATGCGGGTCTCGGCCGGTTTCTTGGAGACGCTCTTGTCCGGAAAGACCCGGATCCAGAGCTTGCCGCGGCGTTTGGTGTGGCGGGTGATGGCCACGCGGGCGGCCTCGATCTGTTTGACCGTCAGCCAGCGCTCAAGCGCCTGCAAACCGTATTCGCCCATGTCCACGCGCACGGCGCGGCTCTCGAAGCCTTTGCGGATGCCGCGCTGTTGCTTCCGATACTTGACGCGTTTGGGCATCAATGCCATGGCTTGGTTCCTTCGTAAATCGTTCTACGCCCTTGGAAACCTCACGCGGGCGCCGCCGCGGGCGATGTCGGCACCTCGACGCGACGTTCTTGTTTCTTCTCCTTCTCGCCGCGATAGACCCAGCACTTGACACCGATTTTGCCGTAAGTGCAGAGGGCCTCGGCGAACCCATACTCGACGTCGGCCCGCAACGTTTGCAACGGCACGGTGCCGGCC
>JAOACV010000351.1 GCA_026417675.1 Verrucomicrobiia bacterium | reverse complement strand
TCGGCTTGGCGAATGCGTAGGCCGGCTCGTCACGGTAGGGGACGAAGACCTGTAGCGGCTGACGTTCGGCGAGGACGCGGATGAGTTGGCGCTGGAGATGGTTGAAATCGTAGAAACCGTAAAGGCAAACGGAGCCAAGGGGTCGTGAAGAAAAGGCGAGAGGACAGTGAGAAGTGGCAAGCGATTTGATGGACTGGGCCACTCGGTCGGCCTCGTCGGTCGCCTCGTGCTGCCGCAGCGCTTCCTCGTAAGCGGTGTAAAGCGTGGCGATCTGGCCGAACTTGGCGCGGTTGAGTTTTGCGGACTTGGCCAATTCAGCGAACTTCTGCGCGCTGATGCCGGCCTCCTTGAGGTCGCGGATGGTGCCGAGCAGACAGCGACGGAAACCCGCGGTGGCCTTGACGGGTTGAAAGTAGCTGCCGTCACCGACGTGCGACTCAATGATGGTGTTGAGTATGATCTCATCGCCGAACGGCGGGAGCGGCTTGAGGTTTGAGGGACAATCTCCAACCAATTCCGCCAATGTCGTGAAGCGGATGTTGAGGGAATCGCCGAACCGCCGCCGCAGGTGCAGCCGCAGCAGCGTGGTGGGAACAAGCACGGCAATCGGCGCGAGCGGCCCTTGGGCGCGTTTGATGCCGGCGAGGTGTTCGCCCAACGCTGCTTCAAGCTCAGGATACGATCCGGTCCGGAGGCTATGCACAGCTTTGGAACTAATCTGGCAGGCGGACAGATGCAATCCGAATCTGCGGCATCAAACCAACTTGCCGCGCACTCCGGGGAATTGCGCTCTCCGAACGCGATGCTCCCGTAAGGCAAGGGTCTCGCGTTCTGAGAACGCGAGCCACCAGTTGAAGAGGCGATCAAAGACGGCTTTTGCCATAGATCGCCGAATTGCCGAAGCAGCCCCGCGAAAACGGATGGCCAGACAGGAATCGCTGGCCTACGATGATACGAATGAAACGTAGCTTCTTCTGGAACGCCCTGCTGACTTTCGTCTTCTGCAGCGGCGACGCCTTCGCATGGGGCGGCGAACACGAGCGAATCACCCAAGCGGCCATCGAGACGTTGCCGCAGTCGGATCGAGATTGCATCGGGCCGGAACAGGCGGCGCTTGCAGGCCTCTACTGCACATTCCCGGACAAGAACTGGCCGTGCTACGGCGAATGGGGCGGCGGCGTGGGCGATCCGAGGCTGCCGCGGTTTCCAGACACCCGGCGGGAGTGGGACATATCGTTCTACTGCGGCTGGGACCCCGTGCTGCGCCAGGGCAAACCATATCCCCACGCGCCGCCGCATTCGTGCGACGCGGCGGCGGCGCTCGTTCAAAAGACCGTGGAATCTTTGCGGGAGGGCCGGCATGAAGATGGGATTCGCTTCCTCGGTGCGGCGCTGCACTACGTTCAGGACAGCGGTTCGTTTCCCCACGTCCAGCCGGTGCATCGCGTTTTTCACGTCACGGACCTGAAGATGATTCGCGCGGACTACCTCACGCCGCGATTCCTCGGCCGGAATTCCAATGCCGTTGCCAACCGCGTTCGCGACCTGGTCCGCTGGACCGAGGAGCGCGCGGCAATGCTCTGGCAGGGCACTGGCATCACGTTCGAAGAGGCCAGGCAACTCGCCGCCAAGAACACCATGCCGGGGCGCGTGGTCGAGGCAGTGAAGAAAATACGCGCCGAGAAAGCCGCCGAGTTCGACGCTGTCGCGCTGGACTGCGCCAATGAATGTCTCCGCGCGTGCGCCGACGTGATGCATACCGCGTTGACGCTCGGTCGGGAGCGCAAGCCGCCCGCGCCAGTCGCGCCCAATGGCAGGAATGCGGCATTCAACCCGTCGTTTGAAGGCGACGATGGCGACGGCGTGCCGGACGGCTGGCATGTGGGCTGGCTCGATCTCAACGACCGTGCGGGCCGGGCTGAGTGGTATCGAGTTGGCACGCACTTTGAGAAGCATGTTCGCACCGGCCGGTATTCGGTGTTGATCTTCTGCGCGCCCACCAAAGGCTTGGAGTGGCGGCCGACATGGCGGCGCGCGATCAGAATCAGCGAGGGCGGCAGATGCCGGGTTTCAGTCTGGGCCAAGACTCGCGCGGCCGCCGGCACGACCTGTCTGGCGCTGGAGTTTTACAACGCGGCCTACCAACCCATCAGCCGCGTTTGCAGCGAATCGCTCTCCGGCGATCAGGAATGGCGACTGTTATGCGTGGAAGCGGCGGCCCCCAAGAACGCCCGATGGCTGCGGCCGATCCTCCGCGCGGAGGCCAACAGCGGCGCGGCATGGTTTGATGACGTGGAGGTTTCGCTGAGAAACTGAGCGCATCGGGCGCATTTGAGCCGGGAACAAAAGCTTGGCCTCGCGGAGCGTTTCGGCTAAACTATGCCCGCATGAAGGTTGATTCGCGGTTTCTCCGGCAAGAGGGACTGGAAGTTTTCACTGGCAACGAGCTGTTGGTCAAAGGCTGCTTGGAGGTCTCAGGCGGCACGCATTTGATGACCGGCTATCCCGGCTCGCCTGTGTCAGGCTTCTTTGACACCGCTGAAGAATTGGGCGAACTGCTGCGGGAGAAGGGTGTCCGTGCCGCGCTGGCCAACAACGAGGCCCACGCCGTCGCGATGGTCAACGGCTCCCAGATGACCGGTCTGCGGGCGGTGGCCGCGTTCAAGAGCGTCGGCGTGCATGTGGGCAGCGACGCTTTGGCGCTGGGCAACCTTGCCGGCGCGCACCCGGAGGGCGGCGCGGTCATCATCATAGGCGACGATCCTTGGAGCGAGTCCACGCAGGTGCCTGTGGATTCTCGTTACATCTGCAAGCATCTGATGATGCCGGTCTTGGAGCCGGCGACGATGCAGGAGTTGAAGGACTGGGTGGAGTTGGCTTTCAAGCTCTCCCGCGAGGCCCAGCTTTACATCGGCTATCTGGTCACTACCAACCAAGTGGACGGCGGCGGTTGCGTAGCTGTCCGGCCAAACCATTTTCCGAAGATTAATACCGCCAACCGCACCGAACTGGATACCTCGAACCTGCGGCTGGATGACATGGTGCTGCTGCCGCCGCGCACGTGGCACAAGGAGCGCGACCTTGCGCCGCGCTACGAGCGGCTCTGGCACAGCGCGCGCCGGCATGGAGCCAACCAAGTTTTGTTGCCGCAAACGCAACCCCAGGGGCGATACGAGCGGGGGTTTGTCAGCGCCGGCCAGTCCTACAACTACCTGCAACACGCGTTGTGCGAGCTTGGCGTGACCGACCAATTGCCAATCCTCAAACTGGGCATCACCTACCCGCTCGATCCCGCCCTGATTGCAGAGTTCGCGGGGATGGTCCAGACGATCATCGTGGTCGAGGAGCGGCGCGGGTTCATCGAGGAACAAATCGCCGCCATCCTCACCGAACGCGCGCAGCAAGATGCGAGATTCGAGCGCCCCGCGCTTTACGGCAAGAAGTTCCCCGGCGGACGGGAAGGCTTCACGCACCTGCGCGGCCTAAACCCGTCGCTGGTGATCGAGAAACTAGGCCCCGTGCTCCTGAACCTGCGCGACCCGGCGGTGAAGGTGGATCGTGCGCGTGTCGAGGCCGAACTGGACCTGCTGCGGCGCACGGCGGAGTTTGACATTCACATCATTCCCCGCACGCCAACGTTCTGTCCGGGTTGCCCGCACCGGGATTCGGCCAGCGTGCTCATCGAGATCAAGAAGCAGTTTCGCGACGCGGCTTACATGCGCCGCAAACACGGCTGCGGACCGGTGGACCTGGTGTTCCACGGTGACACGGGCTGTTACACCATGCTGATGTTCGAGCCGACCAGCGACCTCATGCACAACTACAGCGGCATGGGCTTGGGCGGCGCGACGGGCGCGGGCATTGACCCGTTCATCGTCAACAAGCAGGTGACGTTCATGGGCGATTCGACGTTCTTCCACAGCGGCGTCACCGCCATCTCCAACTCGCTCAAGAACGGCCAGGAC
>JAOACV010000350.1 GCA_026417675.1 Verrucomicrobiia bacterium | reverse complement strand
CAACATATCGAAGAAGCCGGGGTGCATTCCGGGGATTCAGCTTGCGTCATCCCCCCCCACAGCCTCCCGCCCGCCGTCGTCGAGAGGATCAAGGAACAGACCCGAGCTTTGGCATTGAAGTTGGAGGTCAAGGGCTTGATGAATGCCCAATTCGCGATCAAGGATGCCGAGCCGGGTGGGGAGCCAGTCGTTTACGTTTTGGAGGCGAACCCGCGGGCTAGCCGAACGGTCCCGTTTGTTTCCAAGGCGATCGGCGTGCCGTTGGCGAAGAAAGCAGCGCTCATTATGGTGGGTCGCACATTGAACGATCTGGGCCTGTTCGATGAAATCACGCCGAAGCATTTCTCCGTCAAGGAAAGCGTTTTTCCGTTCAACAAATTTGCCGGGGTGGACATCATTCTTGGTCCCGAGATGAAGAGCACAGGCGAAGTGATGGGTATGGACGCCGATCTCGGCTTGGCCTACGCGAAATCGCAGATGGCCGCCGGCGGCGCCTTGCCGACACAAGGCAACTTGTTCATTAGCGTCCATGACGCGCACAAGACCAACGTCGTTCAGATCGCTCAAGAGTTTGCCCGCCTTGGCTTCGCGCTTTTCGCGACCGAAGGCACGGCCATGACCCTGAAGGCTGCGGGCGTGGGTGTCACGGCGCTGTTCAAGCTCAGCGAAGGCCGCCCAAACGTGCTCGACATGATCAAGAACGGCGAAATCGCTTTGATTATCAACACGCCCTCCGGCAAGACCCCGCGCGCCGACGAGGTCCGCATCCGCACCACCGCCCTGCAGCACCGCGTGCCGATCATGACCACGCTCAGCGGCGCAGCCGCAGCCGTCCAAGGCATTGCGGCCTTGAAGAAACATGGTCTGTCCGTGCGCAGCCTTCAGGAATATCACGGCAAGCTGTAGCCGCCTCCAAGCGCCCAACTGCGAGTCTGCCAGTTGACGTGAACTGCTTCTCATGCAAGCTTCCGACACCAGTGAAACTATGACCGTCAAACGAACGTCACGTCGCAAGAAGAGGCGCCACTCAACATCCGCCGCCGGGAAAACCGGTGGAGACGCGCCGGCCTCCGCGGATCCCCGCCGTCGGGTGCATATCGTGGATCACCAGCCCATCTCTCGTTACCTGCTTTCGCAGATCATCAACGCCGAGCCGGACCTGACCGTCTGCGGCGTGTCCGACGGACTGGCGAACCTGCCGCGTGTCATTCGAGCCTCTAACCCTGACTTGGTCATCATCGAGATCGCCGGCAAGTCTGCGGACGGTTTGGAGGCCCTGCGCGCCATCCGCGAGGCCGACATACGCGTGCCTGTGCTGGTGTTTTCCGGTGGTTCCTGCGAAGCGAACGCCATCGCCGCCATGCGCGCGGGCGCCAACGGTTACGTCTGCAAGAACGAAAACAAGTCAACCCTCCTGCGTGCGATTCGGCTGCTGTTGCGGGGCGAGGAGCGGCTTTGTCGAGAGATGACCGCCCGGTTGGTTAAAGATTTCAGTTTGGGATTCGTGGACGCCCGCCCCCTGCCCGTTGACCTGCTCACCGCTCGCGAGATGAACATCTTCAAACTCCTTGCGCGCGGCCTCAACCCGCGGCAGATCGCGCGGCGGGCCAACATGGACCTCCATGCCGTCCAGTCCTGCCGTCAGCGTTTGAAAACCAAGCTGGAGTTGTCCAGTGTTCAAGAGCTTCAATGCGCTGCCACGCGCTGGTTGGCCAGCCAGACGTCGGCTACTGCCTGATTGGACCTGGGGGCGCGCTCTCCCAACGCGTTGCCGCTCGCATCGTCACAACCAAAGCGCGTTCGGAGAACGCACTCCACCTGACAGAGTCGGCGCAGAATGGGGCGCTGCCTGTTACGACCCGCCGATCAACGAGCAGAATTCTGGCAGCGCGCGAATGCTGTCAAAGTCCGCTTCACCGCGGGCCAGTTCGCGATAGGCCGGATCCTTCCGAATCGCTTTCTTTAGCAGCCGCAACGCCTCCTCCGTCCGCCCCTTCAGGGCGCAGTAGCACGCCATGTTGTAATTGGCCAGCGGGTGCCCCGCGTCGAGCCGCAGCGCGCATTGCAGCGTCTCGATTGCCGCGTCCAGCGAGGTCGTTCGCCTGCGACAATAGGCCAGATGAATCCACGCCTCTACGTTCCTCGGATTGGCTGCCAGCAACTTCTCAAACCACGGTGCCGCCTCCGCATAACGCTTCAGCGACAGCAACAAGAACGCCTTCGCTCGCAAACACACCTCCGCCTCCGGCGCCTCTGCCAGCGCCGCATCGGCCTCAGCGAGCGCGTCTTCCGCCATGCCGAGCGCCGTGTAGCCCTCGATGGCTTCGAGATGTTTGATGAGGCGAATCTTGTCCACGCCTTGACTTTGAAGTGAATCACGGCGGAGTTCAACCGTAAGGTGGAGCGCGTTCTCCGAACGCGCTGGGAGCGCTGCCCCAACGGTTTTACGACAGTATCCATGTCGAGACGTCCGTGCCCGGGTGCTTCGGCGGGAGATGTGCTTTGCGGGGCGCGAAAGCGGGTGAGACGCCCGCGCTTTGGTTTCACGCGGTGAGCTAGTCATCCTTCCGTAAGTTTCGCTTTAGGTGAACCCGCCGCCCGCAGGGTTGACACGCTGGCGTGCGGCGACCATGCTGGACGGTAATGGTTGAACGCAACGTCGAGATCGTTTCCAACGAGCGCGACACCGACCTTTACTTTCGGTTGGCGCTGCGCGCGCCGGAGGTCGCCCACGCTACGCAGCCGGGGCAGTTTCTCCACATGCGCATCCCGCCCTTGCGCGAGGCGCTTTTGCGGCGGCCGTTCAGCATTTTCCAGGCGAACGGCCAGACGGTGACGATTCTTTACAAAGTTGTCGGCAAAGGCACGGAAGCGCTGTCGCGAATGCGGGCGGGCGAGGAGGTCAGCGTCATCGGTCCGCTCGGCCATGGCTTCACGGTGCCGCAGCCTGGCGGCGCGACACCGTTGTTGGTGGCGGGCGGCTACGGGATGGCGGCGATGTATCTGCTGGCCGAACGCTCTCCACAAAAAGGCATGGTCTTCGTCGGCGGCAAACGCGCGGAAGACATCCTTTGTGAGAAAGAATTCCGCGCACTCGGTTGGGATGTGCGTGTGACGACAGAGGATGGCAGCCGCGGCGAGAAAGGCATCGTGACGCAACTGCTGCCGCCGGAGTTACGGCGGGCGACGAGGGGCCAAAAGCTTTTCGCTTGCGGGCCGACGGCAATGCTCAAGGTAGTGGCGAAGATCGCGGAGGAGTTTAACGTGCCGGCGGAGATTTCGACGGACGAACACATGTGTTGCGGAGTAGGCGTTTGCCTGACGTGCGTCATTCCTGTGAGGACGGGCGACGGTTGGGAGTATCAGCGCACATGCACGGAGGGGCCGGTGTTTGACTCTCGGAATGTGCTGTGGGAACTGCCGGCATGAATCTCACCGTCCAAATCGGCAAGCTGAGGCTGCAGAACCCAGTCATGGTCGCGTCCGGGACATTCGGCTATGGGGTGGAGTATGCGCGGCTGCTTGATCTCAACCAGCTTGGCGCGGTGGTGGTGAAAGGCATCCGGCTCGGCCCGGTGCGGGGCAATCCGACACCGCGGACCGTGGAGGTTGCCAGCGGGTTGATCAATGCCATCGGTTTACAGGGGCCGGGCGTGCACGGGTTCATCGAGAAATACTGGCCGTTCCTGAAAACCCTGCATGTGCCGACGATCATCAACATCTGGGGCGCGACGGTGGAAGAATACGCCGAGGTGGCGCGGCGCTTCGACGCGCTGGGCGGCGTGGGCGCGCTGGAGTTGAACGTCTCCTGCCCCAACATCAAGGAGGGCGGCGCGCAGTTCGGCACCGACCCTCGCTTGCTCCGGCACGTCGTGGCGGCGTGTCGCAAGGGGACGGATTTGCCACTGATCACCAAGCTCAGCCCGAATGTAACCAGCATCGCGCCGTTCGCGCTGGCGGCTGAGG
>JAOACV010000034.1 GCA_026417675.1 Verrucomicrobiia bacterium | reverse complement strand
TCTCCGGCCGATCGGACCCATCGAAGTCGGAATGTTGAACCAGCAACTGTCGGAATTGAGGAAGCCCAAAGCAATGGTCGCCTCCGCGGCGGCGACATCCAGCGCGCCCATGACGACGACGGGCGATGCCGTGATGATGATGTCCACGGAGGCAGCCGCCGGCAAGGCGGCCACGCTGAACGAGGCGGAGAAGGCGCAGATGATCGCGAGGCTCCAAAGAAGGATTCGCGAATATCAGATCTTCCCGGCCAACCCCGCGCTTCGCAGTCTCGTGTTTGTCGAGGTCACCATCGCTCCAGACGCGCCGCCCGGCGAGCGGGAACTGCGGCTGGTAACGCTGCGCGGCGGCGCCTCAAACCCCATGCCTTTCCACGTCGGCCAACTGCCCGAATACTGCCGCAAACCAATGCTTTGCGCCAACAAATCGGTGCTCGGCAAGGAGGAACTGGCCCTTCGCAAGCGTCCGCCCGAGGAAGCCGAGGTTCGCATTACGATCCCCTGCATCGTCAACGGCCAGGTTGCCTACGGCGAGATCAACCGCTATCGGTTCGAGGCGCGCCAAGGCCAGCGGCTGGTCATCACGACCCAAGCCAGACAGTTGATTCCCTACATCGCCGACGCGGTGCCCGGATGGTTCCAACCCGTGTTGACGCTTTACGACGCCAACGGCCGGGAAGTGGCTTTTCAGGACGATTTCCGTTTCAAGCCCGATCCAACGCTCGTGTATCAGATTCCCAAGGATGGCGAATACGTTTTCACCATCAACGATGCCATCTTCCGCGGGCGGGAGGATTTCGTCTATCGCATCACCATCGGTGAAGTGCCGTTCATCACCAGCGTCTTCCCGCTGGGTGGTCGCGTCGGCGAACGCCGTCAGGTCACGATGAAAGGCTGGCATCTGGGCGACGCCGAACTGATGCTGCCCCCGCCGGATGCCGGGCCGGGCATTCATCTGATCGCCGCCAACAAGAACGGCTTTCTGTCCAACCCCATGCCGTTCGCCCTCGACACCTTGCCAGAGACCTTCGAGAAGGAACCCAACGACACTCCGGCCCGCGCCCAGAAGGTGGCGCTGCCTGTCATCGTCAACGGCCGTATTGACAGGGAGGACGACTGGGATGTCTTCGAGTTCACCGGCAAGGCGGGCGACACGGTGGTCGCGGAGGTTTATGCGCGCCGGCTCGATTCCCCGATGGACTCCGTGATCAAGCTGACCGACGCCCAGGGCCAACTGGTGGCGTTCAGCGATGACCGCGAAGACCTCGGAGCGGGCGTGAACACCCACCATGCGGATTCCTACTTCATGGCCAAACTGCCCGCTGACGGCGTTTACTTCGTCCACATCGGCGACACGGGGCGGCAGGGTGGCGATGAGTATGGCTACCGACTGCGCATCAGCGCGCCGCAGCCCGACTTCGCGCTGCGCGTCGTGCCCACCAGTGCCAGCCTCCGGCCCAAGAGCACCACCTCCCTCGCCGTCTATGCCATGCGCAAGGACGGTTTCGACGGCCCCGTCAGAATCACCCTGAAGGATCCGCCGCCCGGATTCATCCCCTATCCGGTTACGCTTGCAGCCACTCAGAACATGACGCGGATTGCCTTCAAGGCGGACCTCTGCACAGTCGGCCCCATCAATCTCACCGTCATCGGCACCGCGCAGATTGGCGGCAAGGAGGTCGTCCGCCAGGCCGTGCCAGCGGAAGACCAGATGCAAGCTTTCTTGTGGCGTCACCTCGTGCCAGCCCGCGACCTGAAGGTCCTCGTCTTCGACCCCGCCTACGAACCCGCGCCGCCCCGCGTCGCGCCCGAACTGACACCCCTGCACATGGTCAAGGCGAAAGCCGTCACCGCGGAGGCCATAGCCGCCGGCCGCAGGATCACCAAGGGCCAGGTCGCCGGCCGGGTGCGGGAACTCAAACGCTTCTACGAAGAAGGCATGTTCACGGCGGATTTCTACCTGGATCGGGTTGCGGAATGTGGAGACCCGCAGTGAGAAGCGATCAACGGAACGTCTTATGAGCAAAACTCAATGGCTTGCAATTCTGGGATTGGCCGGCTTGGCGACGATATCGCCCACGGCGCGGGCGCAGCAGTTTTTCGGAAGACCGTATATCGGTTTTGTGTATCCCGCCGGCGGACAGCAAGGCACGACGTTCCAAGTCAAGCTGGGCGGCCAGGCTTTGGAGGGTATCACCGGCGCAATTGTCAGCGGTTCGGGCGTCTCAGCCAGGCTGGTGGACTATCACAGGAGACTGAATCCACAGGACATGCAGTTGCTCAGCCAGCAACTCGAGCGGTTGAGGAGCGCGAGAACAAAAGTGGCATCGAGACAAGCGCCGGTCACAGCGCCGACGACGACCACCGGAGGCGACGAGATGATGATGATGTCCTCCGAGGCTGCGGCAGGAAAAGCATCGGGGGCATCGAAGCATGAGTCCACGCAGCAGCTCATCGAGCGGATTCAGAAGAGGATGCGGGAATACGTCCAGCGGCCCGCTTGCGCGTCCCTGGCCAGCATTGCGTATGTCGAGGTCACCATCGCGCCCGACGCGCCGCCCGGCGAGCGCGAGTTGCGCCTGGTGACGTTGCGCGGAGGCGCATCCAACCCGCTACCGTTCTACGTCGGTCAACTGCCCGAGCATTGTCGGAAGCCGATGGGGACCACGCCCTTTCAAGTGCTCGGCAAGGAGCAATTGGCTCTTCGCAAGCGGCCGGAATACGAGGTGGAGGATCGCATTACCATCCCGTGCACCGTCAACGGCCAGATCGCGTCCGGCGAGATCAACCGCTACCGTTTCGACGCGCGCAAGGGCCAACGGCTGGTCATTACCACGCTGGCGCGACAGTTGATCCCGTATATCGCCGACGCCGTGCCCGGCTGGTTCCAGCCCGTGCTGGCGCTCTACGACGCCGAGGGCAACGAGCTGGCCTATGAAGACGACTATCGCTTCAAACCGGATCCCACCATTGTTTATCAGATCCCCAAGGACGGCGAGTATGTCTTCACCATTACGGACGCGATCTATCGCGGCCGCGAAGATTTCGTCTATCGCGTCACCATCGGCGAACTGCCGCTGATCACGAGCATCTTCCCGCTCGGCGGCCGGGTCGGGGAGCCGCATGCGATTAAGATGAACGGCGAGAATCTCGCCGGTGCCAGGCTGACACCGCCCCCCAAGAACGCCGGGCCGGGCATCCAGATGCTTGTCGCGACCAAGGACGATTTCGTATCCAATCCCGTCCCGTTTGCCCTCGACACCCTGCCGGAAACCTTTGACAAGGAGCCGAACAACACCGACGAGCACGCCCAGAAAGTGACGTTGCCCGTCATCGTCAACGGTCGCATTGACAAGAAGGACGACTGGGATGTCTTCGAGTTCGCTGGGAAGGCTGGTGACGTCGTCGTCGCGGAAGTTTATGCGCGGCGGCTCGATTCGCCGGTGGACTCCGTGATCAAACTCACCGACGCTCAAGGCCAACTGCTGGCGTTCAACGACGACCACGAAGACCTCGGCGCGGGCATCAACACCCACCACGCCGACTCCTACTTCATGGCTAGGCTACCCGCCGACGGCGCCTACTTCGTCCACATCGGTGACACCGGCCGCAAGGGCGGCCAAGAATACGGCTACCGGCTGCGCATCAGCGCGCCGCGGCCCGACTTCGCGCTGCGCATCATGCCCAGCAGCGCGAGCGTCCGCCAGAGAGGCAGCGCGACCCTCACCGTTTTTGCCATGCGCCAGGATGGTTTCGACGGGCCCATCAGGATTAACCTGAAGAACCCTCCCGCCGGATTCACCGCTTATCCGGCCACCATGAGCGGCACCCAGAACATCGCCCGCTTCAGCTTTAAGGCCGACACGCCGACCCAAGCCCCCATCAACCTCACCGTCATCGGCACTGCCGAGATCGGCGGCCAGAAAGTCACGCGCGTCGCCGTGCCTGCGGAAGACAAAATGCAAGCCTTCCTGTGGCGGCATCTGGTGCCTGCTCAGAACCTGAAAGTGCTCGTTTACAACCCCTCCCACGAGCCACCGCCCAAACGTGTCCCACCCGAACTGTCGCCCGAACAGGTGGCCCAGGCCAAGGCCAAGGCCGAAGAGCTGCGGGCCAAAGGCCAGAAATTCAGCAAGAACCAAGTCGCCGGTCGTGTGCGGCAAATCAGGTCGCTGTTCGAGGAAGGGTTGCTGACCGATGATTTCTACTGCGAGAAGATCGCGGAATGCGGAGCCGCCACGCCGTAGGTTGGCCAGTTGCCAACGCCTCCTCGCGGAGGGGCCTACGGGATGCCCAACACCAGGCGCAAACCGTAACAGATGCCCGGATAGGCGGGCGGGGCTCTGCCGCGGTTTGGTGAACGGAGGGCGCTCGGTTCGCTATACCACGACCCGCCTCGCAACACGCGGTTGGTTACACTCCCTTGCGCTTGCTCCCATGCGCTGCCGTCGGCCGGCGCGCCCATGTAGTTGTCGCGATAGATATCCTGGCACCATTCCCACACATTGCCGTGCATGTCGTATAACCCCCAGGCGTTTGGTTGCTTCTCCCCGACTGGATGGGTTGTGTTGTCCGAGTTGGCGATATACCAAGCGTAATCTCGCAGACGGCCAACGTCGTTGCCGAAGCAGAAATCGTTGGTGCTGCCGGCGCGACAGGCGTATTCCCACTCCGCCTCCGTCGGCAGCCGGAACGCCCGGCCCGGCAGTTTCTCCTTCAGCTTGCTGATAAAACTCTGGCAGTCATCCCAATTCACCTGCTCGACCGGATTCTTCGGCCCTTTGAAGTTGCTCGGATTGCTGCCCATGATTCTTTCCCACTGTTCCTGCGTGACCTCATACTTGCCCATGTAGAACGGTTTGGCGAACGTCACCTCATGCACGGGCTTCCAATCCGCACTCCTTTCCGATCCCATCATGAACGAACCGGGGCGAATGGCCACAAATTGCATCGTCACGCCGCCGCCCAAGTCCACCTCCAGATGCCTCTTCGGCCCCGGCAAGCCGCCGACCCGCTGCCGCCAACCCGCCATCCGCGCGTCGTTCGGGATCAGCGCCTCCAACTCGGTCAGGATGTCTTCCGCGGCGAACTTGTCTTTGGCGGCGACAGCCGCTTCCAGCCTCGCAATGATCGGCTCTGCTTTGAGCGCGGCGGCGTCGGGCTTGGTTTGGGCATGACCGGGCAGGCCGGCCAGTTCCCACGCCGCGATCAACACCAGTGCGAATGGAACACCAACGATCAGCAAATGGCGCTTCATGACAATCCTCGCGATGATTGATTCCCGCATACCATGCCAAGATCGGCTCCCGAATCCAAGCAGCAACTTCGGCTCGTTGCGGTTTGTTCCATCGTTCTTCTTGGTTCTGGAGCGGGAAGCTGTTGGATCGCATTCACACGCCCCCGTGTTGCCGTCGCCAGCATCCGACGCAAGCCGCGCTATGGAGAAGCCGGCGCGGCCTGCGCTTCGGGGAACGGTAATTCGATGATGAGCTCGGCGCCGCCTTCGGGGCGGTTGGCGATGCTGATGGTGCCGCCGTGGGTCTCGACGATCTTGCGGGATACGGTCAAGCCCAAGCCGGTTCCTTTGCCGGTGGACTTGGTGGTGAAGAACGGGTCAAAGACTTTGGCCAGCTTGTCCGGGGGCACACCGCCGCCGGTGTCGTCAATCTCCACCACCACCACGGTGTCGCCGGCGCGGAGCCGGACGCCGCTGCGGTCGCCGGGTTCCGGGATGGCCTCGTCGGGCGCGATCTGCCGCGTGTAGGTGCGCAGGGTGAGCGTGCCGCCTTCGGACATGGCCTGGATGCCGTTGAGGATGAGGTTGATGAACACCTGCTCGGTCTTCATCCGGTCCAAAAGCAACTGCGGCAAGTGCTCAGCGAACTCGCGCACGAAGTGGACATGGGCGCGGGTGGCAGTGTGGCGCAGCATGGTCAGGCACTGCTCCAGCGTGGCGTGCAGGTCCACCGGTTGCAGCGACAACTCGCGCGCGGCGGCGAGGTCGAGCAGGCCGCCGACCACGGCGTCGGCGCGCATCAGGGCGGTGGTCATGTCGGCGAGGATGAGTTTCACGTCGCCTTTTTCCTCGCGCAGGGCGCCGGTGATGTAATCAATGCCCATGCGGATCATGGCCAGGGGGTTCTTGACCTCGTGAGCCACGCCGGCGGCGAGTCGGCCGACAGTATCCATCTTCTCGACCTCGATCAGATGGCTGTGCGTGGTTTTCAGTTCCTCGTGGGCCTTGGTCAGGTCGCCCAGCGTCCTCAACAACTCCTCGGCAGCGTGGCGGCGTTCAATGAACAGACCAATCTGGGTGCCGACGGCGGTGAACATCCGCAGCAGTTCCTCGTCGGGCGGGCTGACCTCCTGACTGAAGAACACGATGACGGCCAGAATCTCGTTGCGCAGCCGGACCGGGAAACCCGCTGCGGCGTGGAGGCCGGCTTTTCTGGCGGCCGGTGCGTGCGGGAAGTCTTTTTCCTCGCTGATGTCGGGGACCCACACGGCCGCGCCCTCGGCCCAGACACGGCCCGGCAAGCCGACGCCCCGGCGAAGCGCCAGCGCCATGACGGCGGTTTCCAGCTTCTTCATCGGGGCATTGGGGGCGTGCCAGACATGGGTGCATCGCAGCAGATCGGCCTTCGGGTCCACCATCCACAACTCGCCGACGGTCCAGCCCAGGTTTTCGCAAATGACCTGCAGGATTTTCGGCGTGGCTTCCTCGGCCGAACTGGCCTCCGCCAGGACGCGAGACACGCCGTGCTCCGCCTCCCGCCGGCGCTCGGCGCGGCGGTGCGCGGTCATGTCACGCGCGAAGATGTAGAGTCGTCCTCCGGACACGGCGCGGTAAGTCACGCTGATCTCCACGTCAACGATCTGACCGTTCTTGCATCGGTGGCGCGTCGAGAATCGGTCCTGGCCGGTTTCCGCCAACCGCCGGATGTGAGCGGCCACCTCGTCGGCCGTTTCAGACGCTTCCAGGTCTTGGATGCGCATCTTTAGCAGTTCTTCGCGCGTGTAGCCCGTCAGTTGACAGTAGGCATCATTGACGTCCAGCAGTCGGCCCTCGTGATCGGCGATGAAGAAACCGTCCGCGCCCGTGCTGATGATGGTGCGATACTCTTCCTCGGCGCGCTTGCGCTCGGTGATGTCGCGGCTGATGCCCACCAGCCCCGTAATCCGCCCGTCGGCGTCGCGCAACGGCACCTTGGTAACCGAAACCCACAACTGTCTGCCATCGGGGTTGGTTTGGATATGCTCGTGGTCAATCACGCGATGACCGGTGTGCAGGACGTTGAAGTCTTCCTGTTCGATCTGCTGGGCCTGCTCTTTTGGAAAGAAATCGGCTGCGGTTTTGCCGATGACCTCTTCGGAGCTTTGTTTGCCCAGCGAGCGGTAGTGGGCGACATTGTCCAGCAGGTAACGGCCGTGGGCGTCCTTGACGAAAATGTAGTCCGGGATGTTGTCAAACAGCGCCCGCAACAAGCTGCGCTCGTGTTCGAGGGCGTGCTCGGCGCCCTTGCGCTGGGTGATATCGGCGAAGGTCACCACGGCACCCCGGATGAGCTCGTGCTCGCGAATGGGACGGGATGTGTATTCGACGGGGAACCCGGTGCCGTTGCGGCGCCAGAACACTTCGGTGTCCACGCGACAGCCCTGGCCGGATCGGATCGTGTGAAGGATGGGGCATTCCTCGATCGGATAGGGGGCGCCGTCGGGCTGGCTGTGGTGGAAGATGCCGTGCAGGTTCTTGCCCAGCAACTCGGCCGGCTCGTAGCCCAACATGGTCGCGCCTGCCTTGTTCATGAAGGTGCAGAGGCCGGCCGGGTCGAGGCCGAAAATACCCACTGCGGTAGACTCCATCAGCAACCGCACGTGACCGGCCAGCCGGATGCTCTCCTCCTGCGCCTTCTTGATTTCGGTGATGTCGCGATTGACGCCGATCAGGCCGAACACCTCTCCCTTGCCCTTGCGCAGCGGCACCTTGGTGGTGAGCACCCAGCGCGTGTGCCCCGCGGCGTCGGTCACGGCGATCTCGCGGTTGACGCAGGGCAGACCGGATTCCAGCAGCGCGACTTCCTCGGC
Organism: Verrucomicrobiia bacterium; assembly: GCA_026417675.1. Taxonomy (GTDB): domain Bacteria; phylum Verrucomicrobiota; class Verrucomicrobiia; order CAIQCK01; family CAIQCK01; genus JAOACV01. The sequence goes on along the minus strand of JAOACV010000034.1, from coordinate 2,834 downwards.
GCGGAACTGTTCCGCGAGATCACGCGGGAAAAAGTCAAAGTCGGTCTTGCCCACCACCTGCTCCGGTGACTCGGCGCCGAAAAACTTTGCCGTCACCAGGTTGACGTTCAGGAACCGGCTCTCGGTGTCTTTCAAGTAAACGTGGTCGGGCAGGCTGTCTATGAGGTTGCGCAACAAGCTGCGCTCTTGGGCCAGCGTCTCCTGCGCGCGCCGCCGTTCGATGGCGTATCGGATGGAGCGGACCAGCAACGGGCGGTCCACCTGCCCCTTGACCAGATAATCCTGGGCGCCTTCCTGGACCACGCTGACGGCCAACCCCTCGTCGCTCAGCCCGCTCAGCACGATGATCGGCAGATGGGGCGCCGCCGCTTGGGCCTTCCGAAACGTGTCATGACCGTTGCTGTCCGGCAGATTCAGATCGAGCAACAATATGTCCGGCTCGGCCGCCAGCCGCTCAAGCCCGTCGGAGAGCCGTTCCGCCCACAACAACTCGAACGACACATCGCCGCTCTTGGACAACATGGCGCGAAGCAATCCCGCGTCGCCCGCGTTGTCTTCGATCAGCAGGACTTTGATCGGCACTGGGTCCATCGCGATGCTGTGGCTGTCGAGTTGCGACCTGCCAACCTTGGTTCGTTCCTTACACCCTGCCGGCGCCCTATCCTACTTCACGCACACTTCCGGCGCAACCGGCGCCGGCTTCGAGGCCGTCGAAACCGGGGCCGCTACTCGCGCGGCAGCTTGACGATCATCAGCCAGAACTCCTCGATGCTGCGGACGACCTTGAGAAACTGCAGCAAATCCACCGGCTTGGTGATGTAACAGTTGGCGTTCAGATCGTAAGCGCGCATAATGTCCTCCTCGGCTTGCGACGTCGTCAGGATCACGACGGGAATCCGCCGCAAGTTCGCATCCGCCTTGATCTCGGCCAACACCTGGCGGCCGTCTTTGCGCGGCATGTTCAGGTCCAGCAGGATCAGGTCCGGCCGAGGGGCGTTGGCGTATCGGCCCTCGCGGCGCAAATAGGCGATGGTCTCGACGCCGTCAGGCACCGTGGTGAGATTATTGCGCACCTTGGCATCGCGCAACGCCTCCTGGGTCAGGCGCACATCGCCCGGATTGTCCTCCGCCAGCAGAATCTCAATTGGTCTGCCCATCTCCGTGCCGTTCATGACATTCATCCCTTTCCTGCCGAACTTTTTAATCCTAGGCCCAGCTTTCTCCAACCCACGCCTGATCTTCTTCGGCCTTGGGGACCCTCCCGCCGCACAGTCTTGGGGTGTCCAACCAAAGGTCGTCCATCTCCACTGTGCGAGCAATAGTCCCTTATCCCGCTGCTGTCAACGCCATTGTCTGGACGGCCTCCGCCGCAAGCCGGACTTCCGACTCCGTTGCGCGCCCCGCGAGAGACCGACCCCGCGTAAAAGAATATCCCTCCCGAATGCGAGCGCGTGGCCGCGTTTGGAGTGCGTCCCTTCGCCTATTGCAAGATGCGCATGTTGACGGTGCGCTGCAGGGGAACGGTGTGGGGCATGCCGGGCCAGTTGATCAGCGTCGTGAAGGTGGCGCTGACGGTGACGCTGAGGTTGCTGCCGGTGACGGTGGAGGTGACGGTGGGGAAAAGGTTGGTGATGTCGCTGGCTTGGGCCAGCGCGTTGCTCCGAATCATGTCTGCATTGGCGGCATTGGCCGCGCTCAGACAGCCAAACTGCGCCCCGGCGGCCGCGGCCGACTCGACGGACTGGAAGGCATAGAAGAGCCGTCCGAAATCCACGGCGCCAAGGACGAGGATGATCAACAGCGGCAGCACGATCGCCAGTTCAGTGAGCGCCTGGCCGCCGCACCGTGTCGCGGAAGGCTTGGTTGCTGCAATAGCCACAGCTTTAGAGTTCATACGTCCAAGGGTAACCTCGCTCCGCTCGGTGACGCGCGGGATCTCGCAACCACCGTTTGGATCGCTTGTTACGCTACGGGGTCTTCTATAGGTTCCAAGCAAAAAAACTCCAATCTACCTTGACATGCCTTTTGAACGACCGAGTTATAAGTTCCCAGACATTCATTCAGACATTCTTACTCGACCAGCCGCACAGTTTTCGTATCAGGAGTCCGCGAAGGATCCAAGGCCGAAAAAGTTCCGTTGCCGCTGACGGTCATCCGGCGGGCGATGGCGCCCATCCTGCCGTAGGCGCCGTTGCCGGTGAGCACCACGTCACCGTTCTTGTTGTAAATGTAGCCCGCGTAAGGCGGGTCGCCGTTGTTGCCGCCGTTGCCGTGGACCTCGACATTGGTCGTGCTGGCCCGGTCGTTGAAGATCAAAATGCCCTTGTAGGGATTGCCGGTCGCCGCGCAGTAATCGGCGCTCGGCGCGGCGAGTGCGGTGTAACCGTTGCCGGTGATGGAGATGGGCGCGTGAGCGCCGTCGCCGCTCGGATTATGCGGATCGTTGGTGTTGTAGATGAACACATTCTCGCCTTCCACCTTGCCGTTGCCGGACACGCTGATGCCGCCGCCGGCCATGATGTAGATGCCCGGATTCATGCGGACGATGGCGTTGGCAGACACACTGATGCCGCCCCAGTAAATACCGGGGTTGATTGTTATTTGCGTGTTGCCGGTGTATTTGCGCGTGGCCGGGCTGGCAGCCGTGCCGCCGCTATTGAGCGAGGTGGCATGAGCGCTGAGCACCGGTGCGGGCAGGCTCGCCAACGGGTCGGGCGTGACCGGCGCACCGGTGACAATCTGGGCGTAGATCGCGGCGTTGCCGACGGAACTTTGACCGCCGACAATGCTGAGCACCTGCGCCCGGAGCCATGCGTTGCCATTCAAGGTGACGG
>JAOACV010000349.1 GCA_026417675.1 Verrucomicrobiia bacterium | reverse complement strand
TCGCTCGTCGGCAGCGTCAGATGTGTATAAGAGACAGTTGCTTCCTCCACCTCGCGCGCAAGCGCCTTCAGCGCGTCGCGTCCGCGGCCGACGCCGGCCCAAACCACGCGGGGCGCGCCGCGTTCCGGAAAGCAACCCATCCCGCGCAACTCCAGATCGAACGCCGCGTGCGACGTCGCCGCCAACTCCAGCGCCGCTTTAATGTCGGCCAGTTCGCCGTCGGGAACCTCGCCGAGGAACTTCAGCGTCAGGTGGAAGTTCTCCGGCTTGACCCATGCCACGTCGGCGTTGGCCTGCTTGAACTGCGACTGCTTGGCCGCCACGGCCTGGCGCACGGCCTCTGAAATGTCCACGGCGATGAACAAGCGCATGATCGTCTCGTAATTCGTGATGCGTAATGCGTGGCTCGCGATTCGCGGTTTGGGACTCTTGACGCGGATTGCAGATTACGGGTTTCTCAGCGCCCGGCGGAGCAGGTCGAGCGCGGTTTGGGTGGTGACGAATTTGAAGGTCTCGCGGTCAAGCGGATAGTTCGCCCGCTTGACCTCTGCGCCGACGGCACCGGCCAGCGCGATGAAANCCAGGCCGACCGGCTTCTCCGGCGTGCCGCCGGTTGGCCCGGCAATGCCGGTGATGCCGATGCCGAAGTCGGTCCCCGCGCCGCGTCGGATGCCCTCGGCCATTTCGCGCGCGACCGGCTCGCTGACCGCGCCGTGCGCCTGCAGCGTTTCCGGATTGACGCCAACAGCGCGCACTTTGGCGTCGTTGCTGTAGCAAACAACCCCCTCCATAAACACCTCGCTGCTACCGGAGACGTTGGTGATGCGATGGGCGAGCAGGCCGCCCGTGCAACTCTCGGCGGTCGCGACGGTTTTCCGCTGGCGTATCAGTTCGCGCACGACCACATCTTCGAGCCGGTCGTTCTCGGCGCCGAAGACGATGTCGCCAAGCGTTTCGCGGATGCGCGCGCCCAATTCATCCGCCAGCGCGCGCGCCCGCGGGCCGCGGGTGATCAACCGCACGTCCACCTCGTTGGGCCGCGCACAATAGCCGATCTCCACATCGGCGCGGCCCTGGATGATCGGCTCGACAATTTCGGCCACATAACTCTCGCCCACCCCGACGGTCCGCCAGAGGCGGCACTCGACCGGCTCGGTGAAGCCCCGCTCGCGCAGCAGGGGCACGACGTAGTTGTCGAACATCGGCTTCAATTCGCGCGGCGGGCCGGGCAGCAGGATGATGAGGCGTCTGGCCGATGCTCCCGCCGCGGGCGGCGCTTCGCATTCCAGCGCCAGCCCCGGGGCGGTGCCGTGGTCATTGGGCAGCACCGTCGCGCCTTCAGGCACCTGCGCCTGCACGGCGATGGCGGGAAGCATCCTCAAGCCGCGCGCTCGAAAACGCTCCCGGATGCGTTCGAGGATTTCCTCGTGATGCACGAGCCTGCGGCCAAGTAGTTCCGCCACGACGTCGCGGGTGAAATCGTCGGTCGTCGGCCCCAAACCGCCGGTGACAATGACCAATGCGGCCCGTTGAATTGCCTCGCTGACCGCCTCCTTGATGGCCTGGCGGTCGTCGCCGACCGTGACGGCGCGCGAAACCCGGATGCCCAACCCCGCCAGTTTGGGCGCGAGATAACTCGCGTGAGTGCTCACGACGGACCCCAAGAGCAACTCGGTGCCGGTGGTGATGATTTCGCAGGCGTGCATGACGGCTCAACAACACCGATGCGGCGTCCTGCTGTTGTAGCGGTGCTCCACCGTTTCGACGAACGCCTGGCCGGCCGGCAGCTTGGTCCGCGCGGCGGCCGCCTCGCCGGTCAGTTCGCGAATCAGCGCGCCCAGCAGCAACATCGCCGTGCTGAACCGCCACCACGAGCGGCCGCTTGCAGGATTGGCCACCGCAGGGTCAAGCCAGACGGCCTCGGCCTCGCGCAACTGCGCCGGCTTGCGCTTCAGCAGCAACAACACCCATTCCCGGACCGAAACCGCCATGATCGCAATCACCAGCGCAAGGAAGATGCCCGCCACGACGGCGTCGAGCCAGTTGTTGAAGATCAGCGCCTCCGTCGCCGACCTCCTGGCCGCAGGCACCGCGCCGCTCGCCAGGTCGGCCTCCAGTTTGTGCGCCATCGCTATGAAACCGATGCGCGGGTCGCTGTGGAAAATCTTTTGCCAGCCTGCCGTGAAGGTGACGCTGATGAGCCAGGTCATCGGCGCCGCCGTCACCCACGCGAGTTTGGCCCTGCCCATCTTGATGATGATGGTCGTGGCCAGACAGAGCGCGATGGCTGCGAGCAACTGGTTGGCGATGCCAAAAAGCGGCCAGAGGGAGTTGACCCCGCCGAGCGGGTCGCGCACGCCCTGGATCAGGAAGTAACCCCAACCGCTGACCATCAGCACGCTCGCGACGAGGTTGGAACTGAACCGCTTCGTTTCGCCGAGCGGTTTCCAAACGTGGCCGAGGAAATCCTGCAACACATAGCGGCCCACGCGCGTGCCGGCGTCGAGCGTCGTCAGAATGAACAGCGCCTCGAACATGATGGCGAAGTGATACCAAAGATCGAGCATGTGCTGGCCCACGACGTTCGAGAAAATCTGCGCCATACCCACCGCCAGCGTCGCCGCGCCGCCGGTGCGTCCGAACAACGTATGTTCGCCGATCGTCTTGGCGAGAGCGTCCATCTGCTCCACCGTCACGGGAAAGCCGAGCGCCGTCACCTGCGCGACCGTGGCGGCGGCTTCGCCCTTGACGTTCATGCTCAGGTAAATGCCGGGATCAAGGGTGCACGCCGCGATCATCGCCATGAGCGCCACGAAGCTCTCCAGACACATCGCCCCGTAGCCGACCGGGCGCGCGTAGCGTTCGCGCGTAATCAGTTTCGGCGTCGTGCCGCTGGCGATCAGCGTGTGGAACCCGGAAATCGCGCCGCAGGCGATGGTGATGAAACAAAATGGAAAGAGCTTGCCCGCGACCACCAAACCCGATCCGTCCACAAACCGGCTCAACGCCGGCATTTTCATGTCTGGCAGCACCATCAGAATGCCAATGGCCAGCGCGAAGATCGTGCCGAGCTTCATGAACGTGCTCAGATAGTCCCGCGGCGCGAGCAACAGCCAGACCGGCAGCACGCTTGCGGCCAGGCCGTAGAGAATGATCGCCCACGCCAGCGGCTCCGCGCCGAGCGTGAGCGCCTTCGACCACGCCGGCGACTCATAGACCAGCTTGCCGCCCCAAACCGCGAGCAACAACAGCGCCACGCCGATTGCGGAAATCTCGCCCACCCGACCGACCCGCCAGTAGCGCAGATAAACACCCATGAACATCGCCAGGGGAATCGTGCTGCCGCCGGTAAAGATGCCCCAGGGGCTTTCGGCCAGCGCCTTCACGACCCCCAGCGCCAGCACCGCCAGCAGGATCGTCATGATCGCCAAGATCGCCACCAGCGCGATGAAGCCGGCCGTTGAGTTCAGCTCCTCCTTCACCATCTGTCCCAACGACTTGCCGTCGCGCCGCATCGAGCTAAACAGGATGACAAAGTCCTGCACCGCGCCGCCGAGGACGACGCCGATGAGAATCCAGAGCGTGCCGGGCAAATAACCGAACTGCGCCGCCAGCACCGGCCCCACCAGCGGCCCCGGCCCGCTGATGGCCGCGAAATGGTGGCCGAAGACGATCCACGGATTGGTGCGCACGAAATCGCGTCCGTCATCATGCGCCTCGGCCGGTGTCGCCCGCAGGTCGTTGAGCGCCAGCACCCGCGCCGCGATCCACTTCGAGTAGAATCGGTAGCCGATGGCGTAGGTGCAGACCGCCGCGATGATCATCCACGCCGCGTTGAGCGGTTCGCCGCGCGAAAGCGCGATCATCCCATAACCCGCCGCCCCCGCAATGGCCACGGCCAGCCAGACCAGAATCTTCAGCGCACGTTTCATAAATCGAGTGGCGGCCATTCTATCGGCGCGCTGCGGCGGG
>JAOACV010000348.1 GCA_026417675.1 Verrucomicrobiia bacterium | reverse complement strand
TCCGGGTCCGGATAGGATGCGCGCGCGCCTTGCGCGTCGAGACCTTCATTGTGGTCGCGGCGCGCGTAACGAAACCCCGGCTGGCTTCGCAGCGCGGCCCGTTGCTCGGCGCTGGTCTGCAACCAGGTGTTGGCGCGCGCGTCCCAGCGCCGGCTCATCTGACCGTGCTGGCGCCACGAGCGCAGCCAGCTTAGCAAACTCTCCGTCGCGCCCCGCCAGTCACCGGCGGCGGTGCCAAGACGACAAACGACAACCGGCGGTTGTCCGGTCGGCGAAAACGCAGCCAGCGCGTCGGCGAGCGCCAGCGGCGGCGTCGGGCTGTCGGGCGCGAACGCGAGCGCGCCAAAACCTCGACGCGAGCGGAACCCCAAGCCGCCGAGATGGCCGAAAACGCTGGCAAGAGCGTGGATGTCGCCCGCCATCTCAGCCGGGCCGTGCCAGAGCAGTTGTAGCGCGAAGCGCATCGGTTTCGGCCACATAACGCCGCGCCGACGCTCGTCGGGTTCGGGTAGCCGCGGACCGCGGCGGTCGGGTCGTGGCGCAGATCGCAGCGGGAACAGCGCGTAGCCCAGCGCCGTGCCGGGGCCGGCACGCAGGTCATCGGCGTTGGCGCGCGCTTGTGAAACCAGCGGCGGAAAACCGGGAAGCGGGGCGACTCGGACGACGAGTGGACTCGCCGCGCCGGCCTTGCCGAAGACCAGCGCCGCTTGCTCCTCGATGGGTTTTCCGGCCAGTCGCGCGAAACCGCCGAGCGCGCGGATCCACCAGCGCAGTTGGCCGCGAATCGCTGAAGCGCGTATCTCCGCCTCGGCCTCCGGCGCTGCGCCGCCGCAAAATGCGGGCGTGATCAAGTCGAGATGGTAGTTGAGTTGTTTCACGGCAGTTGGATGGGCGGACGCAGGCTTTGCGCGTAGTTCCGCCACGGTTCGAACATCTCCGGTTTTTTCTTGGCCCAGCGTTTGGCGGTCTCGCGCCGCTCCTTGAGCGCCTGCACAAAACCGAGCCGCTCATCGTCCGAAAGCGTTTCGAACTTCTTGGCGACGGCCGCAAACGGCTCGTCGCCCATCGCCAGATACTGTTGCCGGAAGTGATCGTGGCGCGGCACGCTCTGGCGGGACTGCTCCTCGATGCGACGCCTGACTTCGGCGGCCACAACTGCGCGGCGCTGGCGTTCCTCCTCGATCCGGGCGCGGCGCAGGTCGGCGGCCATCCGGTCCAGATGCGGTCGCAGGACGTCGGAGACATCCTTGAACCATCCGTAACCGGCGGCGGTTCGCGCGCCCAAGCCAAACATCTCCAGGCCCAGCTTCAACCAATGCCGCGCTGTATCGAGCAGTTCCGGCATGCAGCGATGCGTGGGGCGTGCGGCGAACACAAACACATGCCCCGGCGCGACAGCGGGAAAGACGGTGACGGCCGGTTCCTCCATATCCAAGGGCGCGCCCAACTCGCCGCGGCGGTATCTCGGATGAAGGTCGCTCAGAACCTCGAGCACGAGGTCATGGCCTTCCGCAGGTTCGGCCTGCGGCAGGTTGCGGGCATTGAAACGGATGGGATACGCCGGCAGAAAACTGACCGAGCCGGCAAAACGAGGAAGTTGCGCCCACGAAGCGCCGAGATGGCTGGCGAGGCGTTGCTGGGCGATCGTGCGCGCGGCGGGCCAGAGATGGTTGCAGGCCAAGGCGAGATCGCAAGACGGCTCGTCGCGCCAATCCCGCTCGTTCCAGCCGAAGATGAGGGCGATGCGGAACAGCAGCCCCGATTTCGCCTCGGCGGTCTCGGTTTTTGCCAGCCGTTGGACAGCCATGCGGCGCGCGCAGGCTTTGACCGCGCTGCCGGGGACGAAGGGAATGCCGCTGAGACGATCCAGACAGAGACCGGCGTTCTCCAGCAGGCCGCTGGATAGATTCAGCAGCAACCGCGATTGAAGCTGCGCCAGCAACAGCTCATCTGACCGGAACCGCAGATCGGTCAGCAACACGCGCAACCAGGCGTCGCGCTTGAAGGTCATCGACGGCTTGGCGACGATCTCCTGCAACGCGGCCTGCCGGGCGCGGCCCTTGGCGAGCGGGTTCAGGAACCGATCGAGCGCCAGCGAGCGGTTCTGGCACTGTTGGGCGTGCGGGCCAAGCGTTGCGCGCGTGTCGTTCGCAAGAGCGGTTGCCATGATTCAAGGGGTTTTCGGCGCGAGATGTCTCAGCGCGACGAGGTAAGCTACCGCCTCCGCCGTCGCGCGCCGAAGTCTCAGCGAGGTGGCGTCGGGGCCGTCGGTCAGCAGGCGGATGTAGGGATCGAGTTCGTCATCAGATTCTTGTTTGCCTGACGGCGACGGCAGGACCGCGCGTTCGGGTTCGCAAAGGAAACGACACACCTCCAGCATCACCGCGCGCGAAGCGCCGCCGCGCGATTTCGCAAAAACCAGCGTTGCCAGCAGCCCATGCGTGAGGATAAGTGAAGGCAGCCAGCACGCCGCATCCGCGGCGTCTGCCGAGGCGCCCCAAAAACGTTGCGCGTGGCGGGCGCGAACGTCTTCAAGGCTCTCAACGGGCGGCGGGGCGCTCATGCCAACGGTTCGCGGATTTCGACGCTGCACAAGCCGTGGCCGATGCTGCCGCTGCCCCCGACCTGAAAGACGGGGCCGAGCGTCTGGAGTTTATGTGTGAACCGTCGTGCGGCGTCCTGCCCGGTGCGCTGATGCTCCGGCTTCTTCGCGGGATCGTTCTCCGCGTCGCAGGTCAACGTGGCGTAGAACATCGTCTCGCTGGGGACGTTCTCCTGGCTGAACAACGCGCCGGGCGCGGCCGTGCCGGTGGCAGGATTCACACGCATCCGTCGAGTCACGTCACAAGCCGTCTGCGTGAAAAAGCTCATCGTAGCGTCGCTGACAATCACAAGGCGGTTGGCGATTTCCTTCCAGACGGGATCGCCGGGCAGAAGTCCGGCCAGCGTCTGCCCCAAGCCGGAGGGAAGATCGCCGGCGCGCCCGAAGGTGTATTCCTCCAGCACGATGCGGGTCTGGACATTGGGCGGCTGGCCGGCCTCCATGCCGAGCGGCAGGCGCGCAAAAATCGCCTTGTCGTCATCCGGAGGGTTGTCTGGCAGCAGCGACAGTGCAATCACGCCGTCGCGCGCCGCGCGCTGGAGGATCTGCGGCGAGGTGATCCATCCGAAACCGCCGCGCGCGGAACGAATCGGAAAAGCAAGCAGCACAGCGTCAGTAAAATGCAACACTCCGCCTTTGCCCTCGTTCTGTGGCGCAGGACCGAACAACCATGCGGCTTCCTCGCTCCGATCGGCCCGGCCCGACTCGCTCCACGCGTCAGCAAAGACCGCCTTGAGTGTTGCGCCGGGGATGACTGGCAGACCGGTGTGTTTCTCGCGCAGCAGCGGCCGGTCGGTTGCGCCGGACTTCGTTTCCTCGCCGACGTGCAGCGGCGTGCGTGTGAACAGACAAAGGACTCTCCGTGTCATGCTGTGTTGACGACGCTGGCGAGGATGCCGCCCCGCGCCGGTTTGTCAACCGCGAAGCGCTCACTCGTATCTCAGCGCCTCAATCGGGTCCAGGTTGGCGGCCTTGGTGGCGGGGTAAAAGCCGAAGAAGATGCCGACCAGCCCCGCCGCGGCAAACGCCCCGACGATGGAGGTGGTCGAGACGAGCGTAGGCCAACTAAGCAGGTAGGCGATCAACTTGGTGGCGCCGACGCCGAGCGCGACGCCGAGCAGGCCGCCGCCGAGGGAAAGCACCACCGCCTCGACGAGGAACTGCATCAGGATGTGGCGCGCCTTGGCGCCGACGGCCATGCGGATGCCGATCTCGCGGGTGCGCTCGGTGACGCTCACCAGCATGATGTTCATGATGCCGATGCCGCCGACAAGCAGCGAGATGGTGGCGATTGCCAGCAGCAGCCACCACATAGTGTCGGAGGTTTGCGTCTGCGCCTGCAGCAGGTCCGCCTGGTTGCGGATGGTGAACG
>JAOACV010000347.1 GCA_026417675.1 Verrucomicrobiia bacterium | reverse complement strand
CGATGGCGACAGTCCTTGGCCAGGCCGCCGTCTATACCGGCAAACGGATCACGTGGAAGGAAGCGATGGACTCCCGGTTCGCCTTCCCGCCGCAGGGCGAGGTCACGATGGACATGGAGCCGCCCGTGAAGCCCGGCGCCGACGGCCTCTATCCCGTCGCTATCCCCGGCCAGACGAAGCTGCTATAGAAGCGGCGGGCATTAGGTGCGACGCGGCCGCGACCCCAGGTGGAGCGCGTTCTCCGAACGCGCGTGCCGTTGTCCGGCTGTGGCGAGATCGCGTTCGGAGAACGCGATCCACCTTTTCTTATGGTCTTCGCGGGAGAACGAAGTCTTGGAAGAGAGTCATGTGAGGACAGCCCGGCAACGCGCGCGACGATGCATGCTTGGCGTTGCGGCGTGCGCCGCGGCGATCAGCGGCAACGCCAGCCAGGCGCAACAAACGATCGCCGATCTCGACGCCGTTCTCGAACCGATCCGCGCCGAATTCAAGTTGCCGGCTCTGGCCGCCGTTGTCATTAAGGGCGGCAACATTGCCGCGCGCGGCGCGGTGGGACTGCGCAAAGCCGGCTCGAACGCGTCGGTCACCGTCAACGACAAGTTCCACATCGGCTCCTGCACCAAGTCCATGACCGCCACACTTGCGGCGATGCTGGTCGAGGAAGGCAAGCTCACATGGCAGACGAAATGCGCCGACGTGCTTCCGGAAGTCGCCGGCTCGATGCATCCCGACTACCGCGCCGTCACGCTCGAACAGCTCCTTGTCCATCGCGGCGGCGTCCCGCGCAAACCCGATCCCGTTGCTTGGGCTAGGGCGTGGCGGATGCGCGGCACGCCAACGCAACAACGGCTGGAGTTCGTTCGCGCCGTCCTTGCCAAACCGCCCGAAGCGCCGCCCGGCACGAAATCCATCTACTCCAACCAAGGCTACAGCGTCGTCGGCGCGATGTTGGAGAAAGCAACCGGACAGGCGTGGGAAGAGCTGATGCGCGAGAAACTGTTCGCCCCGATCGGGATGGCGTCAGCGGGCTTCGGCGCCCCCGCCACCGTCGGCAAAACAGACCAGCCTTGGGGCCACGTCTGGTCACAGGGNCGAGCCAAACCGGTTCCGCCCGGACCAGAAGCGGACAATCCTCCTGCCATCGGCCCCGCTGGGACGGTGCATTGCACGCTCGATGACCTCGCCCGATACGCGGCGTTCCACCTCCGCGCGGGCCGCGGCGAGCCGGCGTTGTTGAAACCCGCGTCGTTCGAGAAGCTCCACACGCCGCCCGCCGGCCAGGACTACGCGTTCGGCTGGATCGTTTGCCAGCGCGGCTGGGCCAAGGGAAAGGCCCTGACCCACAACGGTTCGAACACGATGTTCTACACGGTGCTGTGGCTCGCCCCGCGCAAACAGTTCGCCGTTCTCGTCGGCACAAACCTCGGCGGCCAGGGCGCGACCGAAGGCTGCGACCGCGCCGCCGCCGCGCTGGTTGGCAGATTCGCCAACTGATGCCGCGCCACGGTCGGGATTGCAAGCCGCGGGCCTTGGCTCTAACCTCGCGCTTGGTTGCAAGCTGCATATGACAAGGAGAACCACGAGAACTTCATCCGTTGCTGCGAGCCTAGTCCTGGCCGGCAAGCATCATCAACATCAGCAGCCTCCAGCGGCCGAAATGACAATCGCTGCGCGAACCGACGTGCCCCGGACGCAACGGCTGAAGCCAATCTGGCGGAACGCACGCCGTATGCCTGGCATCGTCGCCGTCTGCGTCGTGCTGGGCGCGGCGCACGCGCCAACCCAAGCCGCGGACAAACAAACCCTGAACGCCGCCGACTTCGCCCGCGCCGGCAGCCCCACCTGCGGCATTCAGGAGGCGATTGACGCGCTGCCGGCCGACGGGGGCGTCGTGAACATCCCGCCCGGCAACTACTGTCTGCGCCGCAGCATCGCGTTGCGCTCGCGCGTGACGCTGCGCGGCGCCGGCTCGACTACTGTTCTCACGCGCGGCAAACAGGCTCACGCCAGGCTCACCCAACCCGCGCGCAAGGGCGATACGAGCGTCGAGGTGGAGACGACAGCAGGGTTCCGCATCGGCGACGAAGTGGGGTTGATGGATGACAAGATGCGCGGCTGGTATATGGCCCACTGCATCATCAAGCAGGTCGAAGCCCGCCGATTGGTGTTCGGCGAGCCGATTGTCAGCGGCCATCAGGAAGGCGTGTTCACGCCGGAGCGCAACGCCGTCGTCATCAACTACTTCCCGTTCATCCGCGCCAACGCGATGCACTGGCAGGCGCCCGTGCGCGAGGTGGCGATCCTCGACCTCACATTCGACGCAAATCTGGCTGAAAACCCCGGACCCTGGACGGATTTCACGCTGGCCGCGATTCATCTGGCCAACGTCTCCGACGCGGTCGTGCGCGGCTGCGTCGTGCGCGGTTCCATCGCCGACGGCATCGGCGTGCAGGGCGGGAGTGACAACCGCGTCGAGGGTTGCCTCGTCGAGAATTGCCGCGGCCACGGTTTTCATCCCGGCACCAGCCTGCGCGGCGCGGTGTTTGCCAACAACGTCGGCCGCTCCAACGGCGGCGACGGCCTCTACTTCTGCGCCGAGGTCACCGGCATCACCGTCGCCAACAACCTCTTCCACCACAACGCCGGCCACGGCATCGGCGGCCTCGGCGGCGGGGGCGACCGATTCAACGTCGTGGCCAACAACGTCTGTCGCGCCAACGGTTCGTGCGGCATTCAACTCACCGACGGCCGCGACAATGTCGTCACCGGCAATGTGTGTCTCGACAACTCGCAACGGGGCGCGGGCAAGTTCAGCGGCATCCTCATCGCCAACACCACGCGCAGCGTCATCACCGGCAACCGTTGCGGCTGTGAGGACGACAAGCCGTCGCAACGGTTCGGCATTGAGGAAACCGGCGCGAGCGACACCAACGTCATCACCGGCAACCTCTGCGCCGGCAATCTGCAAGGCGGCCTCGCCATCGTCGGCAGCGGCACGCAGACCGCCGCTAACGCCGGCACCCTCGTCAAACCGTCCGCTCCGTGAGAGCGAACGATCGTTCTTCATCACGTGGCGCGCAGCCCAGCGGAGTCTCAGTCGAAGGTGGAGCGCGTTCTCCGAACGCGCTTGCCGGCGCGCTGCTGCGGGCAAATCGTGTTTAGAAAACCCGCGCCCCCGAAAGGATCGGGCGAATCGTGCGCATGGTCGTTGGTCTCATCCGCCGCCTCGCGCGCGGTAGTCGCTGGGGCGGCAGCCGAACCGGCGGCGGAAGACGGTGGCGAAATACTGGCTGGAGGAAAAACCGCAGGCGTAGGCCGCGTCGGTGACGCTCGCCGGCTGTTTGCCTCGCAAGAGCCTGGCGGCTTCCTCCAGGCGGCAGCGCATCAGGTATTGCGCGGGCGTCAGGTTGGTGATGCGCTGGCAGTAATGCGCGAAGCGCGTGCGGGCCAGGCCGCACTCGCGCGCCATTTCGTCGAGCGTCCACGGCCGCCCCAGGTGACGCGGGAGCGAAGCAAGAAACATCTCCACCGTGCGGCGCGTGCTGGTCAGCCGCGCGTCGAGGGTGACGCGCTTGGAGCGCAACATCTCGTAGAGCGCCACAAACAGTTCGTTGAGCCGCAACTGCAACCATGTCTGCGACGCGCGGGGGTCGGGCGCGGCAACCAGCGGGGCGAGTTGTTCAAAACAGCGGCCGAGTTGGGCATTGGCCGCCCAGACGGGCTGTTCGTTGTGGCGCAGCATCTCGGTGAGCCGGCGCAGGTCGGACGGCGAGAGCACCAACCAGGACGGCCAGCGCCACGGCTGATTCGGCCGGCGCACGCCGACGTCGAGGATGAGCCAGTGGAGCCGGCTGGCTTGGACATGCGGGTTGCCGACGCGGTGTTCCTGCCACGGACGGGTGATGGTCAGGTGCCCGCTCTCCAGCCGCCAGCTCTTGCGGTCCACGGCGAAATGGAGTTTGCCGCGCGCAAGGTAGG
>JAOACV010000346.1 GCA_026417675.1 Verrucomicrobiia bacterium | reverse complement strand
GTCCACGGATGCTCCAGGCTCTGCTTCTGAAAGATGCTGTTGAACAAGTAATAAAGGATGCCGAGGCTGACCAACGTCCGCAGCAGCAATCCAAGATGTTTTTTCATGCAACGAATGTCTGGAGGGCATGAACCGTGCGCCGCGCGCGGTTTTCGGTTCACGCGCCCGCGGCGACGCGGCGGCTTGCCATCTACACCAGCGCGCGCCCGAATTTCCGCGCCCGCTTTTCCACGTCGCTCTTCAGCTTGTCGGGCGTCGTGCAGTTGGGGATCAGCAGCGCGCCGAGGTCCTTGCACTTGAAATACTTCGCGAACGCCTGGTAGGGCGGCACCAGCAGGTCGAGGTTGTCCTTGAGCGGCCCGGCCCCGGTGGCCACCAACGCCATGCGTTTGTCGGTCAGCAGCAGCCGCTCGTCCTCCTTCAGCAGGCAGAACGCGCGGTCCAAGAGCGCCTTCAGTTGGGCCGAGACGCCCCAGCAGAAAATCGGCGACGCGAACACGATCAGGTCGGCGGTCATCATCTCAAGGAAGATGCTGTTGCCGCGGTCGTCCTGGGCGCAGCCGGGCGCGTCGGGCACCTTTTTGCAAGCGTAACATTCGCGGCACGGCGCGAGGACGCCGTTGCCGAGATTGAGCCGCACGACGGCGTAATCGGCCAAACGCAGTTCGTCCTCGATCCATCCCAGCACCTTGGCCGTGTTGCCCTGCTGCCGGGGACTGCCCAAAACACAGAACGCTTTCATGTTTGGTTCCTTGCTCAATGACTCACAGACTGGCGGCGCGCATGGTAGCGAATGCCGCAGGAAAGGCAACTCTGGCGATGGCGGCCAGCGACGATTGCCCCAACGCGGACAATTACCGCGCCTCCAAACCGTCCCCGATTTGCGCCGCCGCGCGCCCGGCGCGCGGGTCGAGGCCGAAACAGCCGGACCGCACATCATGCACCAACCGCCGCGCGTCATCCGGGCAGGGGCCGCGCATAATAAACACCAGCGTTGGCGGCACGTCGCCTGCGGCCTCCTCCAACTGCCAGCCTGACGCCGAGTAATCCACGCGGACGCATCGGCCGGCGCTGCGGGCGAAGCCTTTGATCCGGTGGATGCCGTCTTGCACCGTGGACACCGCTTCGCGCAGACGCTCCAAATCAAGTTCGTGCGGCACCGGCACGTTGAAACAGATGAAACGCGGACTGGTGTCCACCGCGCGCCGGCCCTGCGGGACGACGGCGCCATCTGCGGCGAAGAGGTCCATCTCCACCGCGCAGTGGATGGTGCGCGTGATGGCAACGCCGGGGTTGAGGCCACGGATGGCGGCTTCAACCTGCTCGACCAGCGCGGGCGGATGAAGGTCGGTCTTGTTGATCAGCGCGCGGCTGGCGGCCTGAACCTGGGCGCGGACGCTCGACAGTGTGCGCAGCAGCTTCGGGAAAGTGCCGGGATCCACGACAACCACGACATCGCTGAGTCGGTAAACGCCGTCGAGCCGCGTTTCCCGCAACAACGTGCCCGCCGAAGAAGGGTCCGCAATGCCGCTGGCTTCGACCACAACCGCATCCAGTCCTCCGAAACGCGACGGCAGGGTGCGCAGGTGCTCGATGAACTCCGTCGTCCGACAGCGGCAGAAGATGCTGCCCCCGGCGATGGAGACGACGCGCTCCGCCTCGCGCTCCAGCAACGCCGCGTCCACGTCGCGCGCGGAGAACTCGTTGACGAGATAGACGATCCGGCGGTCGCGGTGGCGGCGGGCGAGTTGTTTCAGCAGCGTCGTCTTGCCGCTGCCAAGAAACCCCGTGACCAGCGCCAGCGGGATCATCCCTTTTTCTTCTCCGCGATCTTCGCCTCGATGGCCGCCACGAGCGTGTTCTGGTCGGGGATGATCGAACTGAACGCGACCGCGCCGTCGAGGCAGATGGTGGGGATGTTCTTCACGCCGAGGCGCGTCATGGTGCTGATGCCCTCGCGGCTGGTGATGCGGTGTTCCTTGACGATCACCGGCTGCGAGAGCCGCTTGGTGGCGCGATAGACGGCCTCCATCATGTATTGGCACGGCGCGCAGGAGGCCGAATCGAGCGTGATGACGTCAATAGTCACATGCGGCTCGGCGGCGTAGTCGGGCAGCGGCGCCTCGGCGGCGTGCTCAGCGGCCTTGGCGATGATGGTGCGCCTGGCCACTTCGCGGCGGTAACCGTCGTGGACCATGGTTGCGACCGCAGCGAGGTTTTTCTCCGGCGTGTTGAACGGCAGGGCGCAGCCGGGCGCGAGCACGAACCCGCACCCGCCGCCGACGTCAATGCAGCGGATGGCGTCAAGCTGGGCGTCCTCCTCGTCGCCGAGCAATAGCACGCTGGTCAGCTTCAGGTTCCCGCCGAACGATTTGTTCCGGCCGCGCGTGTAGTCGCGGATGCGCTCCAAGGCGATGTTCTCGTCAATGGAGATGTTGTCGCAATCGGTGCGGCACATTGCCTCGAGGTTGCGCGTCGCGTCGCCGCAGACGAAGAGCGAGGAGAGCGCCTTCCGGTCGCGGACAAAGTCAAAGGTCTGATTGACCGCGGGCGTGACGAAAAGGTCGAAATGCTCCGGCGAAATCTGGCTGGTCATCGGATCCACGACCGCGATGACATCCGCGCCGTTGTCGAGGTAAGCCTGCGCCACCTTTTGGGCGACCGACGCGCAGAAGCCGATGACGCCCTTTACGTAGTCGGGATGGTCGAACATCTGGAGGAAGATGTCATTGCCCATCAGATGCAGCGCGAGGGTGAACGGCCCGCAGAGCAGCCCATAGATCGCCACGTCGTTGCCGATCTCTTTCTTCAGCGCGCGCAAGGCGTCCATGACCATCGGGAACCGCCCCTTGCTCGCGTCGAACACGGGCAACGAGGCCAGCGATCTACCCTGTTCGAGCGGATGGCTGCGAACCGACGGCGGCGTCTGGTCGCTCCAGCCCAGCTCGCAGCCCAGGACCTCGGCTTCAAGCTGGAGGTCGAACACAACCGGAAGGCCGTCAGGCAGGTAAAGCTCGTTCGCGCGGCGCAAACCGGCGACGATGAGTTCGCTGGAGCGCAGATAGTCGCGCGCGGTCTTGCCGATGAGTTTCGCGCCGTGCACGCCGACAAACGGCACCCAGGCCGGGCGCGGTGTCGGCTCGTTGCGAAGGGCTTTGAGAAGAAGGTCGCGGCGGTTCATGAAAACATTGCTTCCGTGGGGGCGGCTCGTTTACGGGGCGCCGAGCCGTTCGATGGCGCGGGCCAATTTTTCGCGATGCTCCAGCAGGGGCGCCGGATCGAGACTGAAGTGAGTCATGTCGCTGAAGACAGCCGGCGGCACCTTCAACAGCGCCTCCGCGTCGTTGTCCGGCTTGGATTTCAGCATCTCGCGCAGGAGGGCGAAATACTCGTAGTCCTCCACGCCATCGCGAAGGATTTCCCAGCGGATGGAACTGACCGGGCCGTCGAGAAACTTCTGCTGGGTGTCGTTGGTCTGGTTGGGCGGATAGAGGAAACGGCCGTCGCCGTTGCCCCAGTGACCGCCTTCCGGCGTGTAGCTCATCGGATCGTCCCACGGGTTTTGCCGCTGGGGCGGTTTGAATTTGCCATGCGAGTTCCAATAGTTCGTTTCCCAGACAAGGATACCCTCGACGCCATAGCCCCATGTCTGCCAAAGCCATGTGCGCAGCTCGATCGCGTCATGGTCAATGAACAGCGTGCACCAGGGCGCGCGCGGGCCGCAGCAGACATACCACCATATATGTTCGCCGGCACGCTGGCGCTCGCGACAGGTTTCGGCGCGGTAGTTGAAGCTCACCGGGCACCAGATGTCCACACAGCCGACCAGCGCCGGTTCCGGCTGCTCGGTCAACATGCGGGCCAGCTTCGGCGCGAACCGTTTGATTTGCTCGTTGTTGCGTCGCACGTGCGGATAGTCGGCCGGCTCCGGCTCGTCATACCAGTAGAGATAGGCCTTGTGCAACCAGCCCTTCCGCTC
>JAOACV010000345.1 GCA_026417675.1 Verrucomicrobiia bacterium | reverse complement strand
AGATGTGTATAAGAGACAGCTCCGCGGGGCTGGCCCGGAGCAGCAACGTCAGGATCGGCAGCGTGAGTTTGCCCTTGCTGAGGTCGGTGCCGAGCGATTTGCCCGCCTCGGCCTCCTGCTCAAAGATGTCCACGCAGTCGTCGTAAATCTGGTAGGCCGTGCCGAACGCCCGCCCGAACCTCCGCAGCGCCTGCCGCAGCCGCAGCGGCGCATCGCTGAAGAATGCCCCCAGCTCGCAAGAGACCGCGAACAATTCCGCCGTCTTCATCTCGACGAACTTGATGTAGTCGCCGATGGAAAGGTTCAGATCAAACCGGCGCTGCGTCTGCAAAATCTCGCCCTCGCACACCACGTTGGTGGCCGAGGCGATGGCGCGGCAGGGTTCGTTGGTCGGATACTCCGCCGCGAGCTTCAGCGCGTGCGCAAACAGGCAATCGCCCAGCAGCACGGAGATTTCGTTGCCCCAGCGCGCGCTGACGGTCATGCGGTGCCGCCGCATCGCCGCGCCGTCCATGATGTCGTCGTGCACCAAGGTCGCCAGGTGAATCACCTCGACGATGATTGCCAGCCGGACGTGGTGCTCGGTCAGCCCGCCGCAGGCGCCACCGCTGAGCAGCGCCAGCGCGGGCCGCAGCCGCTTGCCCTGGCTACCCAGCGCGTAGCGGACGTAATCCGCCACGTCCGGCTCGAACGCGCTGACCTGCTCAACCAACCGTTCCTCGACTTGTGCCAGCCACGGATCAATCAAGCCCAGAATCTCGCTGAGCTTCACCAACCCGCCGCCGTTTGCCTCCGATTTCATGCGCGCGCAATCTAGAAACCCCGGCAATGCCGGGCAAGCCGAAAAAAAAGAGCTTTTAGTTTCAGCGCCTTAGCGATCTCGCAAAGCCGCGCGATCCGTCCGCTAACCGCATCCACACCGACGCGATTCTTGTCCATTTACGGCGAGGCTGTCGCGTTGCATACTTGCGGCGACATCTGGAGCATTGACATGAAACACAAGACCGTATGGATGATGGCCGCAACGCTCGCGCTGGCCGCCGCGGCTTCGGCCCAGATCATTGACACCTCCGAGACACGGGTGCAGACCACGCTTGACCCGAAGATGAAACGCATCGGCACCATCAAGCCGCGCAGCGTCGGCGAGATCAGCGGGCAGAACTGGTCGCTCGGCTGCGAGACGCTCGACCGCGATTTTGCCGACTACCAGCAATACAAGGAATACCTCGTGCCGCTGGGCATCAAGACCATCCGGCTGCAGGGCGGCTGGGCCAAGACGGAGAAGGTGAAGGGCCGCTACGACTTCGCCTGGCTGGACACGATCATTGACGACGCGCGCGGGCGCGGCCTGAACATTCTGCTGGAGACCGACTACGGCAACCCGATCTACGAAGGCGGCGGCGGCGCGGACTTGGCAGGCGGCTTCCCGACCTCCGAGACGGCGTTGGCGGCTTGGGACCGTTGGGTCGAGGCGATGGCCCAGCGTTACAAGGGCAAGGTTCGCGATTGGGCGATGTGGAACGAGCCGGATATCAACAAGAAGCACAAGCCGGAGGACATCGCTGCGTTCAACATCCGCACGGCGGAGATCATCAAGCGCGTGATTCCCGATGCGCGCATCGCCGGGCTTTCGCTGGCGAGTTCGAGTCCGAAGCTGCTGGAAAGCTGCCTGAAGACGCTCGCCGAGAAGGGCAAAGTGGACATGTTCCACTGGTTCATCTACCACGGCTACGACTACAACCCGGACCGCACCTATCAGAACGTAGAGGAGTTGAAGGCGACGCTGGCGAAATACTCGACGAAGGCGAAGATGCGACAGGGCGAGAACGGCTGCCCGTCGGAGACGGCGACGAAGTTCGCGCTCTCCAATCATCCGTGGACGGAGTTCAGCCAGGCCAAGTGGAACCTGCGGCGGATGCTCGGCGACCTCGGCCATGATGTGGAGTCGGCGGTCTTCACGATTTGCGACTTCAACCACACGGGCCGCGAGATCAACCGCAAGGGTCTGCTCCACGCGACGGCCGACAAGAAAGTGGACCGGATCAAGCTGGCTTACTACGCCGTGCAGAACTGCGTGGCGGTGTTCGACAACACGCTGGAGCGCGTCAAGCAGCCCGCTGTCGCTGTGATGTATGACCGGAGCACGGCGAGTTTCGCCTATCGCAACAGGAAGACGGGGCAGGTTCTGGTCGTGTTTTGGGACAATGCCGCGATTCCGGACGACGCGTTTGTGACGCGGCCGGCGCAGGTCGTGGTCAAGGGCCTCGCCATCAAAGAGCCGGTTTGGGTGGACTTGGTCTCCGGGCGCATCTATGAGATTCCGACCGACCGTGTCGTCAAAGCAGGCGCGTTCACGATCTTCAAAGACATCCCCCTCTACGACGCGCCGGCGTTGATCGCGGAGAAGACACTGCTGCCCTACGACACAAAATGAAAAGCCTTGCTTGCCATCAACTTCTATCGTCGTTCGTAGTCCTTGCGGCGCTGCACGCCGCGGAGCCGGCGAAAAACCTCGCGGCATTACAGGCTCGCCCGTCGCCCGACTGGCTGACGCGCGGCGTCATGTATCAAATCTGGCTGCGTGCCTTCACGCCCGAGGGCACGCTGAGCGCTGCGACATAACGGCTGCCGCGAGTGGCGGAACTCGGCGCGAACATTATCTACCTTTGCCCGGTCCAGCTTGCGGACCCCGATATGCGGCAGGAGTTCTGGAGCAAACGCCAGAAAGCCTCCGGCACCAACAACCCACGTAACCCCTATCGCATCAAGGACTACAGCCGCATTGACCCGGAATATGGCAGCGAGAGCGACCTGCGCGCGTTCATCGCCGCGGCACACAAGCTGGGGATGCGCGTGTTGATGGATCTCGTCTATTACCACTGCGGGCCGACGTGTGTGCTGATGAAACACCCGGAGTTCTTCCAACGGGATGCGTCGGGAAACATCTCCACGGGCGAGTGGAACTTCCCCGTCTTCGACTTCAACAACCGCCAACTGCGCGAGTATTTCTGGGCAAACATGACGCATTGGGTGAAGGACTTCGACGCCGACGGCTTTCGCTGCGACGTGTCGGACAGGGTGCCGCTGGATTTTTGGGAGGAAGCCCGCGCGCGACTCGAACCGCTCCGGCCCGACCTCGTCATGCTCGCCGAAGGCCATCGTAAAGAGGACCAAGTCAAGGCGTTCGACATAAACTACAACTTCACATGGCTCAACGCGGTCCACCACGTGTTCGCGCGCGGCGCGCCTGCATCGTCATTGCGCGCGCTCTGGCAGAAAATGCGCGACGAGCGGCCGCGCGGGACTCGTTTTATCCGCTTCACCGAGAACCACGACATTGTCAACGACCTGTTGCGGGCGGAGGTGGTCATGGGCGAGCGCGGCGCGGCGGCAATGACCGCCGTCCACTTCACCCTCGACGGCGTGCCGTTCCTCTACAACGGCCAGGAGATCGGCGACACGTCGCACCAAAGCATCTATGCACGCTGGCCGGTGCGCTGGGAGGCCGCCTGCCTGCCGAAGTCGAAGGCGAAGTTCGCGTTCCACCAGAAGCTTTGCCAGTTGCGCCGCACCGAGCCGGTGCTAACCAAGGGTGAGGTCATTTGGCTCGACAATGACCAGCCCGACGCGGTGCTCTCCTTCCTCCGCCGCGCGGGCAGCGAGGAGATCGTCACAGTCGCCAGCCTGTCGAACCGCAGACTCAAGGTGCAGGTCGAACTGCCGGGTAAGTTCGGATTCGCCGTGGATGCCGGCGCGACGCGGCTGCTGGCCAGGGATTCAGCGGACTTGCGGGCGGAGCGCGGCGCCGGCGGCGGCCTCATCGTGCGGGCTGACGGCCGGCCGCGGGGTACGCCCGTCAGCGAGGACGGCGCCGCGGCGTTGATGGTGCGGCTGGCGCGCTGGTTCGCGACGTCGGCCGCGGTGGAGGCGGGACGCATGAAGCGCTACGG
>JAOACV010000344.1 GCA_026417675.1 Verrucomicrobiia bacterium | reverse complement strand
CTGCGGATGCACGCGAGCCAGTTCTCGATGTGGCCGATCTGCGGCTTTTTTGCCTGATACTCCGCCTTGCGCGCGACGAGGTAGATGTCCAGCGGATCGGACTCGCACGAGCCGCGGGTGATTTTCATCTGGCCCTTGTCGCCAATGAAAATGCCGCCGGACTCCGGCCCGTCGTCGAGTTTGACCACCACCCCGTTGGCGTAGCGGTAGAAGAGCTTCGGCACCTTGCAGATTTTCTCGCCGCGCGCCCTTGGCTCCGGCTCTTTATAGGTCGGCGGGTCAAACTTCCCCTCCCCGACCCACACTTCCACCGGCCCGCTTTCGTCCATGCCGAGCGCCCACTGGATTTGATCCAAGCCGTGCGCGCCCCAGCCGGTCATCTCGCCGCCCGAATACGGCCGGAAGGAAATCCAGCCGGGCTTCGCTCGCGGCAGAAAAAGATCCTTGTTAAACGGCACAGGCTCGACCGGGCCGCACCACATATCCCAATCCAACCCGTCCGGCACCGGCTGTCCGGGAAACGCGCAGTTCCACGGGCTGGGATAGTTTGCTCCGATGACCGTGTGGACCCTGCCGATCGCGCCCTCGCGGACCAGCGCGCAGCCGATCCGATTGTCCCGCATCGAGCGCTGTTGGCTGCCAGTCTGAAACACGCGTTTGTATTTGCGAGCCGCCTCCACCATCAACCGTCCCTCGCGGATCGTCAGCGACAGCGGTTTCTCCGCATACACGTCCTTGCCGGCCTGGCAGGCGTGGATGCAAACCAACGCGCGCCAATGATCGGGCGTGGCTGTGATGACCGCGTCCACGTCCTTGCGCTCCAACACCCGCCGATAATCTTTCACCGCGTCGCCATTGAACGGCACAACCGTCTTCTGCGCGCGCGGCAGGTCCACGTCCGCAATGGCGACGATGCGGACGCCCGGCAACTTGGCCGCCGAGTTGAGCACACCGGTCCCCTGCCGTCCGATGCCGATACCCGCGATGCCAATGCTGTCATTGGCGCCGAACACCCGCGCCGGGATCACATAAGGCCCCGCCATTCCCGCCGCCGCGAGCTGCACTCCGTGGCGAAGAAAGTCCCTGCGTGAAAGCCGAGTTGCGCCGATCATATTTAAGAATCCTTCCGTTCTGTTTCTGCGAACCAAATTGCCGTGGAGGCTGTTGTCTCGCTCTTCGCTCGTCAAGCCGAAATCTGCGCCGAGGCAACTCCTACAAAGCTGGAGAGGAGTCACCGCCAACACGAAAGCCGAGACGAATCGCGTTCGGAGAACGCGATCCACCTGAATAGACAACCGCCCCCCCCGCAAAAAACACTCGCTACACTTCCAACGTCATGCCTTCCGCACAGGCGAAACACTCCACCTTGCTGCCCGCCGCGCGGATGCGTTCGCGGCAGGATTCGACCTGCCGGTCGAGATCGTCGTCCGTGCGGTCGGGATCGTGATGAAATAGGCCAAGGCGTCTGACCCCTGCGGCTATGGCCAGGTCCACGGTGTCGGCGTAAGTGGAATGACCCCATCCGCGCGTGGTCGTGTATTCCGCGTCCGTGTATTGCGCGTCGTGAATGAGAAGGTCCGCGCCGGAGCAGAACTCGACATACCCAGCGCGGTTCAGCCCGCCTTCGTGTTGAAAGGAAAGTTCGTTGTCCGTAAACAACACGAACACTTTTCCGTTGTGGACGAACTTGAAGCCGTAACCTCCATTGGGATGGCTCAGCGGCGCTGACGAGGCTTCCATGCCGTCGAACAGACACGGGCCGGGGTCCTGGTGCGCCCGTTCACAGCGGAAATCGAATTGCGCCTTCAGCAGGCTGAAATCCACCGGAAAGAACGGCGCCTCCATCTGGCGGCTGAGGTATCGCTTGATGGAGTCTTGCGCGTGCGGTCCGCCACAGAAAGTGATGTGGTAATCGGGAAAATACGCCGGCTCGAAGAACGGGAAGCCGACCAGATGGTCCCAGTGTGAATGACTGAAGAAGAACCGGATGCGGAAAATCTTTTTCTCACGCCGCAACGCCTTGCCGAGCGGACGCACGCCGGAGCCGGCGTCCACAATGATGGTCTGGCCGTTCGCCTCGCCCTCGGCTGTCCGGATTTCCACGCAGGTCGAGTTGCCGCCGTAGCGCAATGTTGTCGGCCCCGGTGTTGTGATGGAGCCTCGGCAGCCCCAGATTTTGATTCTCATGGTCCGCGATTTGATCTAGACGCCAATTCTAGCACTGGACAACAACAATGCGACTCAAACCAACAACGCCAACAGCACCGCCGCGATACCAGCGACGCCGGCCCCCGCCCCGAAGGCGACGGTGACGCCGAACTGGTCCCACAGGAAACCCATGAGCAGACTCGCGGGCAACGCGGCGAAACCGACCGCAGCGTTGTAGAGGCCAAAGGCACGACCGCGTTGTTCGCTCGGATAGAAGTCCGCCACGATGGCTTTCTCGGCGGCCTCGGTCATGCCGAAGAAGAAACCGTAGGCGATGAACAACGCCCAGATGTGCCACGCGCAGCTTGCCATGCCAAAGCCGACATAAACCGCCGCATAGACCAGCCAGCCGGCGACGATGAGCGTCTTGCGACCGATCCGGTCGCTAAGCGCGCCCGCCGGCAGGCTGCTAAACATCTTCACGATGTGGAGGGCAACCCACAGCAACGGCAACATCGCGTCTGCGATGCCGAGGCCCTTGGCTCGTAGGATGAGGAACGCATCGCTGGAGTTGCCGAGCGTGAACAACACCATAAGGGCGAGGTATCGCTTGAACTTCGGCGTCGCGACGAACGGCGCGGCGCTGCTCTTTGTGTCGCGGACGGTCGCCACTTCCTTGATACCGAAAACGAGCGCCCCCACCGCGAACACCATCGGCACGGCGGCGACCCAGAAGATCATCCGGTAATCGCTCGTGACCCACGTCAGTAGCGCGAACGCGATGAGCGGGCCGACGATGGCGCCGGCGTGATCCATCGAGCGTTGCAGTCCGAACGCCACGCCGCGCTGGTCCGCCGGCACCGAATCGGCCAGCAGCGCGTCGCGCGGGGCGGTGCGAATGCCTTTGCCGATGCGGTCAATGAACCGCGCCGCCAGCACGTGCCAGCCGGCCGCGGCAAGCGCGATCATCGGCCGCGTGAGGCCGCTGAGCGCGTAGCCGCCCACCGCGAACGGTTTGCGCCGGGCGATCTTGTCCGACCACCAACCGGAGGCGACCTTGAGCAGGCTTGCGGTGCTTTCGGCGATGCCCTCGACCACGCCGACGAACGCCATGCTCGCGCCCAGCGTCTTGGTCAGAAACACCGGCAGCAGCGGATAGATGATCTCGCTGGACACGTCGGTGAAGAAGCTCGTCCAGCCGAGCGCCCAGACGTTGCGGTGAAACTTGAGCTTCACGCTCGTTAGCATGGAACAACAGTCAACTACTAGCAACGGGGAATTGTGAAGACGTGCCATCCGCAGCAGGGCCGCTCAATAACTTTGAGATGGATCGCGATCTCTGAACGCAGTGATCGGCACAAAATGGAACATCGAGTTCGGAGAACGCGATTCACCTGAATAGCAGACCAGATGAAGTTCGAGCGAGCGGGGCGTGGGCCGCTCTTGTTAGAACGTCACCTTGACGCCGGCATAGAAGTTGCGCCGGGGCGCGGGATCTATGCCATCGCTGCGGATGCGGGAGTAGTAGTCTTCGTCGAAGAGGTTGTAGATGCCGCCGACGAGGCTGACGTAGTCCTTGTAGAGCCGGACTTCGGCCGTGAGGTCCCACACCATGTAGTCGGCAATCTGGTCAGTGCCGACGCTGCCCGCCGAGTTGCTGTCCTGCCAATAGTGATCGCCGACGAACACTCCGGTCAAAGCGAGCTTGGCGCGGTCTTTCCAGCGCCAGATGGCACCGGTTTTGAAGACATAGTCGGGGGCGTAGGCCGGTTGCTTGCCTTTGTTGCCGCCGCGGACGAATTCCGCGTGCAGTAACGAAACATTGCCGAAGAGACTCAGGCTG
>JAOACV010000343.1 GCA_026417675.1 Verrucomicrobiia bacterium | reverse complement strand
GCACGAAATCCTTGAAGCGCACGTCCTCGTAATTGTGATAACCGATCGTGAGCTTCTCGCTGGTGGTGCAAATGGTCCGGCTTGGATCGAGCCGAGCGGTGTAGATGCCGAGATTGATGTCGGTCATGAAGAAACCGAGCAGGATAAGGCAATCGCTGTCCTCCACGTAGGCACGAACATCCTCGCGCCACAACGCGCCCTCATAAACGCCCATGTAGAAGGGATGGTGTTCGCCAATGACCGACTTCCCAAGAAGGGTGGCGGCCACCGGGATGCCGGTTTTTCTGGCAAGCTCCACCAGTTCGTTCTGCAAGCCGAAGCGGTGGACCTCCACGTCGGCCAGGACCACGGGCCGACGCGCGGCGTTGATCATTGCGACGGCCTCGTCGAGCGCGGCCCGCAACGTGCGAGGGTCGCTCTGTTCGTGAATCTCCAGCGGCGTATGGTGCGCGATGCCGGGGACGCTGACCATGTCCCGCGGCAGCTCGATATAGACCGGTCGCTTGTATCGGTTTGCGGCGTGTAGCACCCTGTCAATTTNCTGCAACGCCGTCTGCGCATCGGAGAGCACGGTCGAAGCGACGGTGAGTTGTTCAAAGACCTTCTTCTGCGTGTCGAACTCCCGCACCCGATGGTGGAGCAGGGGATTCTTCTTACGCTCCTGCACGCCCGGCGCGCCGCTGATGACGACCACGGGCGATTTCTCCGCGAACGCTTCGGCGGTGGTGTTGGCCACCTTCAGCCCACCGACGCAGTAGGTGATGCAGACTGCGCCTAAGCCGCGCACGCGGGCGTAGGCGTCGGCAGCGAAGCCCGCACCCTGCTCGTCGCAGGTGTTGACGACTTGCAGCCGGCTGTGCTGAAGCATGTCGTAGAAACGCAACACGTAATCGCCGGGCACACCGAAAACGTGCCGCACGCCGCGCGCATAAAGCTGTTGGATCAAGTATTCGCCGATGGTTATGCCTTTAATGGTTATGCCTTTATTCATAGAACGCGCCTCGCGGCACAGTTTACGCGCAAGGAACGGCGGTTTGCAACCGCCACAACCATGTCGTTTGAAAATGATCGCCGGCGTTTGAAAACCGCCGGTCCTAGGTAAAACCCGAAACATCGCTGACCCGAATGACCGCTTGACAATTTCCGCGGCGTCCGCAAATCTCCGCGCCCCAAATCGAAGGAAAACAACATGCGAAAACCGACACTGTTTGCTGTGCTCGTTCTTGCAGGAATCCTTTGCTCGTTGGTGTCACCAGCATTCGCCAACGTCAAGCCCCACGGCCTGTTCACGGACAACATGGTCCTTCAACAAGGCCGCAAGGTGCCGGTTTGGGGCACGGCGGACGAGGGCGAGAAGATTACGGTCGAGTTTGCCGGGCAGACGGTCTGCACGACCGCCAGGAGCGGCAAGTGGATGGTGTGGCTCAAACCGCTCAAGTCGGGCGGGCCGTTCACAATGACCATCAGCGGCAAGTTGGAGAAGGGCCGCGCGAAAAGGTACAGCAAGTCTATCATTAAGAGCGTCCTCGTCGGCGAGGTCTGGATCTGCAGCGGGCAGTCGAATATGCAGTGGTCCATGAAGATGTGCGCCACGCCAGATGACGTTTATTCCGCTGCGAAGGATCCGCAGTTGCGACTCGTCACCATCCCGCGGGCTGCCAAGGACAAACCACTGGATGGAATTCCTGATTTCGACGGCTGGATTCCAGCGTGGCAGGAGTGCGGCCCTGACTCCCTGCCCGATTTCAGCGCGGTGGCCTATTATTTCGGCAAACACCTGCGCGCGGCGCTGAAAGTGCCCGTCGGTCTTATCAGTTCCAACGTCGGCGGCACGCCCGCCGAGGCGTGGACTTGTCGCGGCGTGCTGGAAAAGCAGTTCCCGGACATCCTAGCCAACCACGAACAAGCCAAGAAGGCTTACCCGGAGAACCTCGCGAAGTTCAACAAGGCCATCGAGGCCATGAAGAAACAGGGCAAGGAAATTCCCCCGCAGATGAAACGAGGCCTGCCCGATCCCGCCGCCAGCATGCAGCGGCCATGCGGCCTCTACAACGCCATGATTGCCCCGCTGGTGCCCTACGCCATTCAGGGTGCCATCTGGTATCAAGGCGAGTCCAACGCTAGCCGCGCCTACCAGTATCGCACATTGTTTCCCGCGATGATCAAGTGCTGGCGCGACCATTGGCAGCAGGGGAACTTTCCGTTCCTGTTCGTCCAACTCGCCCCGTTCCGCGCCATCGTTACCGAACCGGTCGAGAGCGACTGGGCGGAACTACGCGAGGCACAGTTGCTTACCAGTCAGAAAGTTCCTAACACCGCCTAGGTCGTCATCACCGACGTGGGCGACCCCAAAGATATCCATCCCAAACAGAAAGAACCCGTTGGTGCGCGGCTCGCGCTGGCCGCCCGCGCCGTGGCCTACCGCGAGAAAATCGAATACTCCGGCCCGGTCTACGCCGGTATGAAAGTGCAGGGCGCCAAAGTGATCCTGAGCTTCACCCACCTCGGCGGCGGACTCGTCGCCAAGGACGGTCCGCTGAAAGGATTCACCATCGCTGGCCCCGACAAGAAGTTCGTCAACGCCGACGCCCAGATTCAGGGCGACAAAGTCGTCGTTTCCAGCCCACAGGTCGCCAAACCCGTCGCCGTGCGCTACGGCTGGTGCGATTGCCCCGTCGTCAACCTCTGGAACAAAGCCGGCCTGCCCGCCTCGCCGTTCCGCACCGACACCTGGCCGGGCGTTACGTGGCCGAAGGTCGCGGCGAGAAAGAAGTGAGGCAAGGGATTGGCAAGGGCATATTGCAAGGTTCGTGGCGAAATGCTGTAACCGCCGAGCCAGGGAGCGGTTGGGATCGAATCAGTTCCAGAAAACGACAACAATCCCCCTGCCCAGTTGAGAATCAGCCCTCTCTAGCTCACACCAGCCCCTTCCACTTCCTGACGGCCCACTCGGTGACGATGAGCGCACAGAAGGCGAGGAACCACCATGGAGTGTCCCAGACTTCGAGTTCGATGGTGACCTTTTCGCGCCGTTGGAGGAACTTCAAATCGTCGACGAGGCGGGCGGCTTGGTCTAGCCGGTAGAATCTGCCGCCGGTCATCGCGGCCATCTCGCGCAACAGCGCCTCGTTCATGGCCACGTCCTGCATTTCCTGGGACTGGCGGGTGCGAACGCCGAAGCTTGCGGCGGCTTTACTGAGCTTGTCGGGCAGCGATGGAACTTCCAACTGGAGCTTGTATTCGCCGCGCGGCAGGTCATTGATGGCACAACGGTAGAGGCCGCCGCTGCCGGCCACATAGTCCATCCGCACACGCCGTGCTTGCCGGTCGGCCTCGCTGACGACGGCGGTGACCTCGCCGTCGTTGAGCGGAGAAAAGTCGGAGCCGAGCACGCGGGCCTCGACGTTGACCGGTTCGCCCTCCGTCACCTCATCGAGGGCGGTGCCGATCATGACGTATTGGTCGCGCGCGCTGAAGGCCGAGCGCGCGGCCCATCGGATGATCTGGCCCCAGAAACGGTGGAAGTATTCGTCGGCGACCTTAAAACGCCAGCGCCAGGTGTTATCGCTGCCGAGGAAGAGCACTTTGCCAATGCCGTAGTATTGGCTGACCAGCAACGGCGAGGCGGGGGTCGAGAGCAGTGTCACAGCAGCGGGCTTGGTCTCGACGACCGGCGCCTGCCACAAGAAGGGCGGCAGCGACG
The DNA here is from genome assembly GCA_026417675.1 of Verrucomicrobiia bacterium. Lineage (GTDB taxonomy): Bacteria > Verrucomicrobiota > Verrucomicrobiia > CAIQCK01 > CAIQCK01 > JAOACV01. The sequence continues at coordinate 288 of JAOACV010000343.1, read as the reverse complement.
CCCACAGCCGCTCGTTGTTGGCCGCGTCGGGCAAGAGGTGGGTAATGGGGTTCTCGCGGCCAGATGGGGTGAGCTGGACGGGTAATTCCTTGCCCTCGATGGGATGCGGGCCGGGCACGACAGGCAGCAGGTCCAGCAGCCGCTGGCCGCGCCACGCGGTCGGCATCCCGCGCGGACCGGCGATGATGATGAGCGCGCCGCCGTTGGCCGCAACGAAGCTCTCCAGTTGTTGCAGGGCTGTCGCGCTCAACGATCTCGCCCGAGGCTTCGGACGCTTCGACGTCGATC
>JAOACV010000342.1 GCA_026417675.1 Verrucomicrobiia bacterium | reverse complement strand
CCTCAAAGCCCGCCCGCTCGCGCGACAAACCGCCTGGCCCCAGCGCGGACAGACGGCGCTTGTGGGTCAGCTCGCTCAGCGGGTTGGTCTGGTCCATGAACTGGCTGAGCTGGCTGCGGCCGAAGAAGTCGCGAATGACCGCCGAGAGCGCCTTCGGGTTGATGAGCTTCTGCGGCGTCATGTCGTCGGTCGAGGCGTCGAAGAGCGTCATGCGCTCCTTGACGAGCCGTTCCGTGCGCGCCAGGCCGACACGGCACTGGTTGGCGAGCATTTCACCGATGGTGCGCACACGCCGGCTGCCAAGATGGTCAATGTCGTCCACCGAGCCTTCGCCCTTGCGGAGGCTGATCAGATACTTGAGCGCCTCGATGATGTCGTCGTTGACCAGCGTGCGCTGGTCGTTGTCCACGTTGAGGCTGAGCTTCTGGTTGATCTTGTAGCGGCCGACGCGACCTAGGTCGTAGCGGCGCGGGTCGAAGAACAACCGCTTCAGCAGCGCCTTGGCGTTCGCCGTGGTGGGTGGGTCGCCGGGGCGCAGGCGTTTGTAGATATCCTTGAGGGCCTCGTCAGCGCTCTTGGTCGGGTCCTTCTTGAGGGTCTTGACAATCACGCCGTCGTCGGCGGTGGTGTCAATGATCTTAACCTTGTCAAAGCCGGCGTCCTGCAGCTGGCGGCAGATCGCCTTGCTCAACGGCTCGAACGCGCGGGCGATGACGACCTGCGTGGCCTTCTCGACGGCGTCGGCAACCAGCATGAGGTTGCCGATGTTCTCCTTGTCCTCGATGTCCTTCAACCTCGCCTCGGTGATTTCGTAGAACAAGCGGACGATTTCCTCGTCGCTGCCGTAACCGAGCGCCCGCAGGAACGTCGTCGCCAAGAACTTCCGGCGGCGCCGCCGGCGGTCGAGATAAACGTAGAGCAGGTCGGCGGTGTCGAACTGCACCTCCAACCACGAGCCGCGATCGGCGATGATGCGGAAGCCGTAGAGCACCTTACCGTTGGGATGGACGGTGCTCTCGAAGCAGATGCCCGGCGAGCGGTGCAGTTGGCTGACGATGACGCGCTCGGCGCCGTTGATCACAAAGGTGCCGGGGGGTGTCATGAGCGGGATTTCGCCCATATAGACGCTCTCCTCCACGGCGCCGCCGCTCTGGCGCTGGAGCCGGAAGATGACGTGAAGTGGCGCGGAGTAGGTCACGCCCTCGCGCTGGCACTCCAGCACATCGAGCTTGGGTTCGCCGATAGTGTAGCGCACGAAGTCCAGCTTGACCTGGCCGTCGTAACTCTCGATCGGGAACACTTCCTTGAAGACGCCCTGCAAGCCGACCGGTTTGCGACGGTCGGGGTCCACGTCCTTCTGCAGGAAGTCCACGTAGGAGTCGGTCTGAATCTCGATCAGATTCGGCGGCTCGATCGTGTCCACCAGTTTTCCGAAGTTCTTGCGTTCTCGCATGGTTTATCGCCTCGTTACGGCCGTTGCATCGCTCCGATTCGGCCCTCAGCCGAAAAGACAAAGCAACCCTTTCGCGCTTGCCTGCTTGGACAAGCGCTGCCAGGTTGTTGTTGCACTATTTTTCTACCCGCCGTCGGGTTTTCCTGCCCGAACGGCGGGGACACAACCAAATTACTTCACCTCGACCTTGGCGCCGGCGGCTTCGAGTTTCTTCTTGACCGCCTCGGCCTCGTCCTTGGTGACGCCTTCCTTGACCGGCTTTGGCACGCTCTCGACAAACGCCTTCGCGTCGGCCAAACCCAGCGACGGGATGACCTCGCGCACGGCCTTGATGACGCCGATCTTGTTGGTGCCGACGTTGGTCAGAATCACGTCGAAGGTGTCCTTCGCCGGGGCCGCCGCCGCTGCCGCGCCGCCGCCCGCTGCGGGCGCTGCCGCAACGGCTACGGGGGCCGCTGCGGTGACGCCCCATTCCTTCTCGAGCGTCTTGACCAACTCCGCCATCTCCAGGACGGTCAGCTTGCCCAACTGTTCAACCAATGGTTTCAGGTCTGCCATGTTCTTCTTCTCCTGGTGTCGTCACCCGCGCGGAGCCCCGCGCGGATTTGATCCCGATGGCCACCGGGATGACGAGTTACCTTTTTTCCGGACGTGTGTTGTTTCTTTCTCTGCGCTTGGCCACGCGCAAAAACTTCATGCCTTCGCCGGCTCGGCCGCGGGCGCGGGTTCGCTCGCGGGGGCTTCCTTAGCCTTCTTTTCTTCGTAAGCCTTGATGACCTGCACAAACTTCGAGGCTGGTGCGGCCATGAGGCGCGCCAACTGCCCTTGCGGCGCGGTCAGCAAGCCCAACAGCTTGGCGCGCAACTCTTCGAGGCTCGGCAGTTCCGCCAACTCCATGATCTGCGCCGGCGTCAGCACCAGCCGGTCCATCAAGCCCAGCTTGAGCTTCGGCTTGTCGAACTCTGACGCGAACGCCTTCAGCACCTTGGCCGTGGCGCTCACGTCCTTCTGGCCTGTAATGACGGCCGTCGGGCCGGTGAACACGGCGTCGAGGCCCTCGATGCCGCACTCCTTGCACGCTGCCCGCAGCGCGGAGTTCTTGACGACGTGAAACTCGGCGCTCGCGGCGCGAAGCCGCTTCCGCAGTTCGGTCGTCTGCGCGACGTTCAGCTTCGTGAAATCCACCAGCAAGGCGAACGGCGCCTTTTCGATCTGTGCGCGCGCCGCTGCGGCGAGAAGTTTTTTCTCCTGTCTCATCGTTAGCCTCCGAGAAATTCTTTGATGTCGAGACGCAGACCCGGACTCATGGTTGCGCTCAGCGTGCAACTGTGGATGTAGCGGCCCTTGGCGGCCGGGGGCCGGGACTTGACGACCGCCTCGATAACCGCCCGCGCATTTTCGATGATTTGCTCCTCGTTGAACGAAATCTTGCCGAACGGCACGTGCAGGTTGGCGGCCTTGTCAATCTTGAACTCGACGCGGCCGGCCTTGAACTCCTTGACTGCCTTGGCGACGTCGTCGGTGACCGTGCCGGTCTTCGGGTTGGGCATCAGGCCGCGCGGACCGAGCACCTTGCCGAGCTTGCGCACTTCGCCCATCGTCTCCGGCGTGGCGATGGCGACGTCAAAGTCCGCCCAGCCCTCGGCGACTTTCTTGACCATGTCCTCGAATCCGACATAGTCCGCGCCGGCAGTTTTGGCGGCTTCGTGGTTGCCCTTGGTGAAGACCAGGATGCGAACCTTCTTGCCACTGCCGTGGGGCAGACCGACGGTGCCGCGCACCATCTGGTCGGACTGCTTCGGGTCCACGCCAAGCTTGAACGCCAACTCGACGCTCTCGTCAAATTTGCTGCGCGGCATTTGTTTGAGCAGCTTGACCGCTTCCGGGAGCGGATAACTCTTGGTGCGGTCCACCAGCTTCAATGCTTCGCGATATCGCTTGCTATGTTTTGCCATAACTTCTGACTCCCGGCGGCGTCCCTTGTCGTGCGCCAGCCGCCGATGCGAATGCCTGCGGTTACTCCACCACGTCAATGCCCATCGAGCGCGCCGTGCCGGCAATCATTCGGAAGGCCGCCTCGTCGCTGGCGGCGTTGAGGTCCTTCGCCTTGAGCTTGACGATCTCCATCACCTGTTTCCTGGTTACGCGGCCAACCTTGTTGCGGTTCGGTTCGCCGCTGGCGGTGGCGATGCCCGCCGCTTTCTTCAGCAACACCGCCGCGGGGGGCGATTTAGTGATGAAGGTGAAACTCTTGTCCTGATAGACCGTGATCACCACGGGGATGACCATGCCAGCCTGGTTCTTGGTGGCGGCATTAAACTCCTTGCAGAAGCCCATGATGTTGACGCCCTGCTGGCCCAAGGCAGGACCGACCGGCGGGGCAGGGTTGGCCTGGCCCGCGGGGATCTGCAACTTGACGATGCCTACGACTTTCTTTGCCATGTTCGTCCGTCCAAAAAAACTTCGCTCTCCTCACGCGCGCTCGACCTGCGCGTATTCCACTTCCACCGGCGTGTTGCGGCCAAAGATCTGCACCGAGA
>JAOACV010000341.1 GCA_026417675.1 Verrucomicrobiia bacterium | reverse complement strand
GCCGGTGCTCGCGCGGCACAAGTTTCGCCTGGCTGTCGAAAACCACAAAGACCAGCGTGTGGCCGAGAAACTGGACACGCTCCAGCGCGTCGGCAGTGAATGGATCGGCCTATGCGTGGATGTGGCCAACAACTTCGCGTTGATGGAGGACCCGCTGGAAACCGTCCGCGCCTTCGCGCCGTTCGCGTTCACCGTCCACATCAAAGACCAGGCCATTCAGCCCGACGCCGACGGATTCCTGCTCGCCGACGCGGCCCTTGGCGAGGGGTTCCTCGACCTGCCGCCGATCGTGAAGGCGCTGCGCGACGCCAAGCCGGACATCAGGTTCAACCTCGAAACCATCACCCGCGACCCAATCAGAGTGCCCGTCCTGACCAATGCTTATTGGGCGACATTGGCCGACACGCCTGCGCGCGAACTGGCGCGGACCATGAGCGTCGTGAAAATTAAATCACGTCCCACACCGTTGCCGCTCGTTTCGAAGTGGCCCGTGGAGCGGCAACTTGCCCTCGAACAGCGCACCATCGAACGCAGCCTCGCCTATGCGCGCGAGCAGCTTGGCTTATGAGAAACGCTTTCCTCATCCTTGCATGGGTCGCTTTGCCTCTGGCCCTGAACGCCGGCGGCGCGGACCTGATTCGACTCCAGTTCCGCGAAGTGGACCCGCTCTTCGCCAACCCGGGCCAAGGTTGGATGAACCAGCAACGCGCGCCGAAGACCGAGCCGCGCTTTCCATGCTCGGTAGTCTATATTCGTTTCGGCTGGGCTGAGGCGGAGCCGGCAGAAGGGCAACACAACTGGGCGCTGATAGACGACGCCATTGCCGCGTGGAAACCGCGCGGCGCGACCGTCGCCTTCCGGGTGATGACATGCAATGCGCACAGCGCGGGTTACTACACCTCGCCGAAGTGGCTCTTCGACGCCGGGTGCAAAGGCTACGAATACCTCCGCGGCGGCGGCGACCCCACCAGCGGTGGCAAACGCATTCCGCGCATCGAGCCGGATTACAGCGACCCGCTCTATCTCGCAAAACACGGCGCGTTCCTGAAGGCGCTCGGCGCGCGCTATGATGGCCACCCCGGCGTGGAGTTTCTCGACATCGGCTCCTACGGCATCTGGGGCGAATGGCACACGCCGCATCCGGCGCCCGTCGCCGTCCGTAAACAGATCGTGGACCTCTACCTGCGCGCGTTCCGTAAGACGCCGCTGGTATTCATGTCCGATGACGCCGAGGTGCTCGCCTACGCCATCGCGCGCGGCACCGGTTTGCGCCGAGACGGCGTCGGTTCGCCGTGGCACGAGAGAAACTGGATCGGCTCAAAAAAATACGCCGCCGTCGAGGGCATGGCCGACACATGGAAACGCGCGCCCATCGTCTTCGAGTGGTTCGGCAACTATGACTACCTGCAATCCCGGCAATGGTCCTTCGAGGCGGCGGTGGAGTTCATGCTCAACAACCACGTCACGCTCATCAACGACAACATCGGCCGCGTGCCGCCTGAAGCGATGCCCCGGCTTGAAAAACTCGCCCGTCTCGCTGGCGCCCGATTCGTCCTGCGCGAACTCGCCCATCCGAAGGCCGTCAACCCCGCGGCATCGTTGCCGCTTCAGATGCGATGGGCCAACGTGGGCGTCGGCAAGCTCTACCATCGCTACGCACTCCGGTTCTGCCTGCTTGATACAGAAGGCCGAACAGCCTTCACCGCCGACGCGAAGGCGGATCCGCGCGACTGGCTGCCCGGCGAACATAATCTTGCCGAATCGCTTCGACTTCCCGCAAAACTGAAGGCGGGTGATTACACGCTCGCCGTGGAGATGGCGGATCTCGCCGGCCAGCGCCGTCCGTTCCGCCTCGCGATGCAAGCTCCGGAGAAAAACGGCCGGTATGAGTTAAGCCGGTTGAAGGTGAAGTAACCGGCGATCACCATCGCTCCCAATGCACGTAGGCGGGATTGAACCTCGTGCGCGGCTCTTTGGTCTCGCCTGGGCGGCCGATGGCGATGCCGGCCACGGGAATGACCGACGCGGGCAACGAGAGGATTTCTTTCAGCTTGCGGATCCGCTCCTCGCGCGGATGCACGCCCAGCCAACACGCGCCCAAACCCAGCGCGTGGGCTGCCAGCAGCAAGTTTTCCACGGCGGCGGAACAATCCTGCAACAGATAGCTGAGCTGGCGGTCGTGAGCCGCATCCAGATCCCCGCAGACGATGATGCCCAGCGGCGCGGTGGCCAACATGCCGCCATTGGGCAGCGCCGCGGCGGAGGCCGACAGCGTCTCTTTTTTTTAGACCACCACGAACCGCCACGGGTCCTTGGCGACCGCCGAGGGTGCCGCCATCGCCGCTTGCAGCAACCGCGTGATGTCTGCCTCGGAGACGTCGCCGGGCGCATACACGCGGATGCTGCGCCGGCCGAGAAGGAATTGGATTTTGTCGTCGGGTGTCATGCTCATGACCTTGTGCTGTGAATGCCTTGGTCAAGAATGCGGAGCCGACCGCCCCGCGTCAAGGTTGCCGGTCGGGCTGGGGGATTGAAGGTTCGTCGGTGGCTTCAAGCCGCAGCAGCCTGTTTTGTCGTGCGAAGCGCATAACTCCGTCGAACCAGCGCGGTCTTGCCGCGTGGTGACGGTTGTGGTTGCATGGACCCTGTGAATCTCCATGTCTTTTTCCAAACGCACGCCCCTCTGATGGCTGCATTGATGCGGCCGCTCAGTGAACGAGTCCGCCTCGTCTTGCTCGCCTTGCTGCCGTCGGCAGCAAGGGCGGCCCAGCCGAACATCCTCGTCATCCTCGTGGACGACATGGGGTTTTCTGACATCGGCTGTTACGGCGGCGAGATTCCGACGCCTCACCTCGACCGGCTCGCTGCGGACGGCGTGCGGTTCACCCAGTTCTACAACACGGCCCGCTGCAGCCCCACGCGGGCGTCGCTCTTGACCGGGCTGTATCCGCACCAGGCGGGGATGGGTTATCTGGACAGCCTGCGCAAACCGGAGTCGAAAGGAACTCATGGGCGGCTGCACGAACGGTGCGTGACGATGGCGGAAGTGCTCGGCGCGGCTGGCTATCACACCTCCATCGTCGGCAAATGGCATCTCGGCCAGCAGCACGGCACGCCGCCTTGGGAACGCGGCTTTCAGCGCACCGCGACGACGCAGTTCGGCGAGCTTTATTTTCCGAAGGAGCGCAGCCCGAAGGCGTGCAAGTTTGTCTATCTCGACGGCCGCCAAGTGCCGGCGGACTCGCCGGAGGTCGGCGCTGGCGAATGGTATTCGACGTTCATGTTCACCGACTGGGCGCTGAAGTTCGTGGACGACGCCCGGGCGCAGCAGAAGCCCTTCTTCCTCTACTTCGCTCACGGCGCGCCGCACTTCCCGCTGAAAGCGCCGCAGGAGGTCATCGCGAAGTATCGCGGGAAATACAAAGCCGGATGGGACACGCTGCGCGCGGAGCGTCACCGACGTCAGATCGCCATGGGCGTCGTGGACCCCAAGTGGCCGCTCTCGCCCCGACCGCACGACGTGCCCGCGTGGGACAGCCTGAGCGCGGCGGATCAGGACCGCTACGACCACATCATGGCGGTCTATGCGGCGATGATTGATTGCATTGACCAGAGCGTGGGCCGCATGGTTGAGGGACTCCGACAGCGAGGCATGCTAGAGAACACGCTCATCCTGTTCCTGAGCGACAACGGCGGCAACGCCGAGAGCGGCCCGCGCGGCATCACCGAGGGCGAACCGCTCGGCGGGCCGGACTCGCGCGTTTTTCTCGGCATGGGCTGGGCGACGCTGAACAACACGCCGTTCCGCTGCTACAAGCACTTCACCCACGAAGGCGGCGTCAGCACGCCGCTCATCGCGCACTGGCCCGCACGCATCCCGGCGGCGCGCCGCGGCAAGCTGGAACACCAGCCCGGTCATCTCATTGACATCATGCCCACCGCAGTGGACATCAGCGGCGCGCTTTATCCGGCCGAGTTCAAGGGCCATCTCATCCTTCCCAT
>JAOACV010000340.1 GCA_026417675.1 Verrucomicrobiia bacterium | reverse complement strand
CCTCGACGCGCGACGGCGCGCGTTGGTCCATCTGGCCGGCGATCTCATCGAGCGACTGGCGCGGGGTGTTGCGCGGGCCGAAGTAGAGCCACGCGCCGAACTCGGCGGCCGGCCCGGCAAATTCCACCCACGGGCCGCAGAGGTAAAGCAAGTCCTTGCCGTCGTAGAGCCTCGCCCGCCGGGCTTGCGGTCCGGCGCCTCGCGGGTTCAGCAGCGCCATGACACCGTTGTCGAAGTAGATCGCCGCCCAGCGGTCGAAGGTCTTCGAGCCGGTCGCGCCGGTGACCATGCCCTCGTCGGTTGGTTTTCCGCCCGCCCAGCTTTTCGGGGCCAGCAGCGGCGTTTGCTCCACCGACGTGAGATCAGCGTCGGCGCGTGAGGGCGCAAGGCCCGCAGCCGGGCGCAATTCCAGCACGTGCAGTTCTTTCCACGCGAACGCGCCCTCCTGCGTGACAGTCGTGTCCACGCGCACGAGCGGAGAATCGCGGTAGTAGGTGAAGCGGTAGCGCGCGAGCGGCTTGGCGATGTGCTGGACCCACTGGCCGGCTTCGAGCCGATAATAACCGCCGCTGACCTCGACGGTCGCAAAGAGCGGGCCGTTGGCCACCAGCCGCACAGCAGGCTTGGGGTTTGACGCGGGAAAAAACTGGCCGACATCGGGATGATACAATCGGTCAGCGAATTCGAATTTCAACGGGGTCTTGACACCCGCAACGGCCACCTCTACCGGAAGTCCGCCGCCGACGGCCGGGATGTGCGCGGTCGAGAGCGCGCCGTTTTTGATGCGCACCGCGCCGTCGGTTTCCTTGGCAATCGGTTCGCCCTCTCCGGACGCGTCCATCGCGCGCGGCAGACCCGCCTTCTCAACCGTGATTTCGTATTTGCCGGCCGCCGGCGCCTGCCACGCCAGCGTCGTCGCGGCCCCCGCGCCAGGCAGCGACTGGCTCAGACAACGCCCGCGCGGACCACGGACGTGGAAACTGAGATTGCTCGCCGCAGCGCCATCGCCCGCCGTCAACGCTGCGGCCAGTTCGCCGGTGAGTTCCATCGGCAGATTCGCGGGTGGGCGCGCGGCGACCTGCACCCGGACCGACGCCGCGTCGGCCGAGACCGCGGCGAGGGCAATCAGCATGGATGCCGTTGAGAGCAGCAGTGTTCTCATGGGAAACGTTGCAAGTGGCGGCAACGATAGCCGGACGGTCTGGCGGCGGCAAGCCCGCGGCCCCGCAGGAGGCGGAACTCACGTCTCTCCACGGCAGAGGATGGTGTCCTTGAGGAAACGCGCGTCGTCGCGCTGGGGATAGTCGAGCGTGTAATGCAAGCCGCGGCTTTCCTTGCGGCGCAGCGCGCTCTCGATAATGAGCCACGCCACCAGCGCGATGTTGCGCAACTCCAGCAGGTCGGCGGTGACGATAAAGTCCCAGTAATATTCCAAAATCTCGCGCTGGAGGTTTTCGATGCGCGCCTTGGCGCGCTGCAGCCGCTTGTCGGTGCGCACAATGCCGACATAATCCCACATCAGGCGGCGAATCTCATCCCAATTGTGGCTGACGACCACCAGTTCGTCGGCGTCCTGCGCGCTGCCACTCTGCCAGTCGGGTATCCGGGGTGGCGCGCACGTGGCGGCTGCGGCCAGCGCGGCGGCTTTCTGCGCGGCGCGATGCGCGACCACCACCGCCTCCAACAACGAATTGCTGGCCAGCCGATTCGCCCCGTGCAGTCCGGTGCAGGCGACCTCGCCGACCGCCAGCAGACAGTCAATGTCGGTCGCGCCGTCCACGTCCGAGACGACGCCGCCGCACATGTAGTGTGCGGCGGGCACGACGGGCACCGGCTCCTTGGTCATGTCGAACCCGTAGCGCAGCAGCGTCTCGTAGATGTTCGGGAAGCGTTGGATGATGAACTTCGCCGGTTTGTGCGTGATGTCGAGGAACACGCAGTCCGCGCCGGTCTTCTTCATCTCTGCGTCAATGGCCCGCGCAACGATATCCCGCGGCGCCAGCGCGCCCATCGGATGATACTTCGACATGAACTCGCGCCCGGACTTGTCCACGAGTTGCGCGCCCTCGCCACGCACCGCCTCGCTGATGAGGAAGGTTCGCGCCTGTGGATGGTAGAAGCAGGTGGGATGGAACTGGATGAACTCCATGTCGCGGAGCACCGCCCCGGCCCGGTAGGCCATCGCGTGCCCGTCCCCGGTGGCGATGTCGGGGTTGGACGTGTAGAGATAGACCTTACCGCAGCCGCCCGTGGCGAGCATCGTCACCCGCGCGCTGAAGGCAAGGACGCGGTGGGCGCGTTTGTCGAGCACATAGGCGCCGACGCAGCGGTTGCCGTCCGGCTGGCCCAGTTTCTGTGTGGTGACCAGATCAATGGCGTGATAGTCCTCGTAAATCGCGATCTTGGGATGTTTCATCGCGGCGGCCAGCAGCGCCCGCTCAATCTCGCGCCCCGTGATGTCCGTGGCGTGCAACACCCGTCGCGCCGAGTGGCCGCCCTCGCGGCCCAGGTCGAGCTTGCCGTCCTTTGATCGCGCGAAATTCACGCCGAGCGCCATCAACTCCTTCACGCGCGCCGGTCCCTCCGTAACGATCGTCCGCACCGCATCCTCCTTGCAGAGGCCGTCGCCGCAAGCCAGCGTGTCGCGCACGTGCGCGTCGAACGTGTCGCCCTCGCCCATGACGCACGCGATGCCGCCCTGGGCGCGGTTGGTGTTCGACTCGGCGCTTTCTTTCTTGGTGACCACGGCCACGCGCCCGTGCTCGGCGACCTTCAAAGCGAACGACAACCCGGCAATACCGGTGCCGATGACAAGGAAATCGGTCTCAATCATGGTCTTGGTAGCACAGCCAAGCCCTGCCGGCGCCGCAGGGGTTCAGAACGTCTCATTATCAATCAATCGCGTCTTGCCGATAAACACCGCCAGCGCCACCAGCGTCCGTCCGCGACGGTAATCCGCCAGAGGCTCAAACGTCTCGCTGTCCACAAACGCGATGTAGTCAATCCGCGCCGCCGGGCGCGCCTGGATCAGCCGCGTCATGCGATCCCGCACTTCGTCGAGCTTCGCGCCGGCGTCGAGGAGGTTGCGCGCCAGATCGAGCGACTGCTTCAACACCACCGCCTGCCGGCGCTCGTCGGGACTCAGATATGTGTTGCGTGCTCATCGCCAGACCGTCCGGCTCGCGCACCGTTGGGCAAACGACGAACTCCAGTGGAAAGTTCAGGTCGCGGACCATCCGCCGCAGCACCGCGCACTGTTGCGCGTCCTTCTGGCCGAAAAACGCCACGTCGGGCAGCACGATGTTGAACAACTTCGCCACCACCGTGCACACCCCGCGGAAATGCCCGGGCCGCTTCTCGCCTTCCAACCGCTTCGCGACCTCTGTCTCCTCCACCCACGTCGTCGTCGCCGTCGCCGGATACATTTCCGCGTCCGTGGGCGCGAAAATCGCATCCACGCCGGCCGACTCGCACAGCTTGCGGTCCCTTTCAAAATCGCGCGGGTATTGGGAAAAATCCTCCTTCGGTCCGAACTGTGTCGGGTTGACGTAAATCGAAACGACGCAGGCGTCCGCGCGTCGTTTCGCCTCGCGCACCAGGCTGAGGTGTCCCTCGTGCAGATAGCCCATCGTCGGCACAAACCCGATCCGTTTCCCTGCGGCGCGGATCGCGCGGGACCACGCTTGCATGGCTGCGGCTGTTGTGACGATTTCCACGCCCCCACACTACAAAGCCCGCGCGGGAAAGTCATGTCTGGAATCACGCCACGCCCTCGGTTGCGCGCCCGCGAAAAAATGGCTGCCCGACTAGGACTCGAACCTAGACGCGCAGATCCAGAGTCTGCTGTGCTACCATTACACTATCGGGCAGTTGCGCGGGAACCTTCGCTCCCGCGGAAAGTGCGGGAGAAACTAGCGAACCCCGCCGGCCTTGTCAAAGCCGAAGGCGCCGCGGCGCAGGTCGAATGTCGTCGCGCCGGGCCACGCCGGCGCAATGGCGAG
>JAOACV010000033.1:8214-11006 GCA_026417675.1 Verrucomicrobiia bacterium | reverse complement strand
ACAGCCTTGGGGCTGCGCCGCAAAATTCAACGCGCGGGCCTTCGTTCGCCCGACACCATCCACGGCCTCTTGCAAACCGGCCACGTGGACGAGGCGTATCTGGCGAAAATGTTGCCTCAACTGAGGGATGGCGTGACGGAAATCTACTTTCACCCGGGCTGCGATGACGATCCCGTGCTGCGCCAGTGGCAAACCGGCTATGACCACGCCGGCGAAAGCGCCGCGTTGCTCAGTCAGCGGCTGAAACAACGGATTCAGCAACTGGGGATTCAACTCATCGGGTTCGAAAGCGGGCCGGGGGTGCCAGCTCCTTGAAGCGCTCCGACCCGGCGTCAGTGGTTTGAGTGCTCCTCAATTGTCCGCCGCGCCAGCTTCAGGTCCATGTGCAGGCCGGCAAAGGCGTTCCCAGTCCACTTAGTTTCGCGTTTCATGCAACGCCCTTACATATGCTCCGTGCGGGCGATGATTTCCTCCTGCATGTCGGGGGTGAGATTGACGAAGAACTCGCTGAAGCCGGCCACGCGCACGACGAGGTCGCGGTATTGCTCCGGGTTCTTCTGCGCGGCGCGCAGCGTGGCGCTGTCCACGACGTTGATCTGCAACTCCTGGCCGCCGTTCTGGAAATAGACGTTCAGCATCGCGCGCAGTTTCTCGCGCTGCCGTTCGTCGGCGATCATGCCGGCGTGGAAGCGGATGTTGACTTGGTAGCCGCACTGCCAGCTTTTCTTCGAATTCAGCTTGCAGACGGAGTTGAGCACGGCGGTCGGGCCATTGCGTTCGCAGCCAACGGAGGCGGCCATCGAACTGGCCAGCGGCGTGCCCGCGAGCCGGCCGTCGGGCGTGGCGGGCGTGACGCGGCCTTGTTTGACCGCGCCGCTGCGGACGACGTGGCTGTTGCCGAACTTGCTGCCGTCGCGCGGGTCGCGGCAGATGGCTTGCATCGGCTCGTCGCGGAGGCGCTCGACCAGCGCGATGATGTCGTCAAGACGCGGATCATCGTTGCCGTGCTTTGGCGCGGCGCGGAGCCTGGCGCGCAGCCGCTCGTGGCCCCGAAAGTTCGCAGCGCAGGCGGCGGCGACCTCGGCGAGCGTGGCCTGTTTCTTGTCGAAGACGACCTCGCGCACGGCGGCCAGACAGTCCACGGCGTTGGCGAACCCGATGCCGCCGCAGGAGAGGATGTTGTATTTGGTGCCCTGCGCCATGTCGCGGGCGCTCTCGATGCAGCCGTGGAAGAAGCAGGAGGTCAGCGGCGTCACGCCCCATTCCATCTGCGCCTTGAGCACCTTCATCTCGTTGGCATACGACTGCTCGATCTGGCGGCGCATGTAGGCACCCACGGCGGCGGCGAACTGGTCGAACGTCTTCAGGTCGGCGGCGGGCGGCGCGACGTTCTTCCATTTCCACTGGCCTTTGTGGCCCTTGCCGCTGGTCAGCGCAGCTTCGATAGCGGCGAGGTAGTTGACGTTCGCGCCGGGGTTGTAGTAGCAGCGGCCGGGCACGGCCAGTTCGTTGCAGCCCACCGGCACGTAGTCGAACGCATCCTCGCGCGACACGCCCAATTCCATCAACGCGGCGGGGATCGCGTGGTCGCTCCAGATCATCGGGAAACACGTCGTGCGCTGGAGCCGCGTGAGGCAAAAGTCGAAGAACTTCTGGTCCATCTTCGGGTGCCAGCGGATCCAGATGAGCGGCTCCGGCAGCGCCATGTTCGTCGCGCCCTCGACCATGAGCCAGCTCAGGCGGTTGGTCTGGTCGCGGCCGTCGGGCGTGGAGCCGCCCGTGACGAAGCCCTGTGTCAGGTGATGCTTCGGCCCCCAGACGGTATTGTCGAACATCTTGAGCGTGAAGTTTTCCATCAACCGCACCACGGCGGCATCGTCGAGCCGGCCGGCTTTCACGTCGGCCTCGTAGAACGGCAGCAGCAACTGGTCGAGCCGGTCGGGCGTGCAGGAGTAACCGTGGCCTTCGATGTGGATGGCCTGATACGCGAGCCAGACCAGTTGCATCGCCTCGCGAAAGGTCTCCGGCGGTTGCGTCGCGATCTTCGCGCAGATGCGCGCCATCTCCGGTTTGCCTTCCTTCGCGAGAAACCCGGCGTAGCGTTGCGCCCACGCCGACAATCCCGCCAACGCATGGTCCGCCGCGGTGAGGAACGCGAGCTTATCGGCATTCGTCTCGCCCTGCCGTCGCGCCGCGACTTTCTTCCGCAGCCCGCCGATGCCGACGCGCAGCAGTTCGCTGAAGCTCGGGCAGAGATGGCCTTGGTTGGAGATGAACTTGTAGCCGGGATTCTGCTTCAGTTCATCATGGCTCCTGACGGGCGGCAGGCCGGCGATCCGTGTGCGGAAGAGGCCCCACATGTTCCGGTTGGCCCAGTAGTCGAGGATGTCCTGCGGCACCCGGCCCTTGAGGTAGCCGTCGCGGTCGGGGCGCTCGCTGGTGTAGATGTTGTTTTCCGCGATGCCCAACTCGACCATCAGCGGCATCGCGCCCGGCGTCTCGCTGATCGAGCCGGCAATGCCATCGTGCTCGCGGAGGTAGAGGGGCACGGTCTCGAAATACTCCCGCAGCGCCATCGCCTTGCGGACGATCCACGGCTCGGCCTCGTGCTGCTGGAAGACCTTCGTGAAAACCTTCGCCCGGTGCAGCGCCACGCCGAATGGTGAATTCATCATGTCTCGCCGCAGCGCGGACAAACCGGCCGTGGAAGCCTTGGCCCTGCCGGCGGCAGCGGCCCCGTTGCCGCGCGCCCACAACGGCTCGGCCGCGCCCGCGCCCAAGAGCGCAAGAAA
>JAOACV010000033.1:0-8204 GCA_026417675.1 Verrucomicrobiia bacterium | reverse complement strand
GGTCAAATCGGTCCCGCCGTGAAAGACGATGCTGGTTTCTAACATAGGCCCTGCAACGGTTGGAGCGCGGCTGCTTCGGTATTCTTGTGCGCGCATTCTACAACGTGACGAGGCGATTACCAAACATAGAGATGACTTTGGGCAATGATTCTCGCGGGGCGGCGATTCAACTACGCGCGTGCGCTGGAGCGCGAGGTAGTTGTCCTCGCACGCCCCGTCGCAAACCCGGCGAACTGAACGTCAGTCTCCAGACGGTTTCGCATCCTTCTCCAGTTCCGGCACGATAACGGTCGGGGCACCGCCGTGCGGCTCGACGTGGATGTTGACGAGGGTCTGCGGGTATTCGCGCTCGATGGCGGCGGCGATTTGGTGGCTCAAGCCATGCGCCTGCTCCACCGTCATCTTCTTGTCCATATGAACGTGAAACTCAACGAAGCGCCGCGCGCCTGCCTTGCGGGTGCGGAGGCTGTGAACGGTTTGCGCCTCCGGCTCGAACCGCGCGATGATGGAGCGGATAGCCTGTTCTTCGGCATCCGGCAACTTGGTGTCCAGCAGGTCGCGGCCTGCCGTAATGGTTAGCGTCCACGCCGCCTTGATGATGAGCAACGCCACGACGATGGCCGCGACCGGGTCAATCCACCGCAAGTCCGCCTGCGGGAAAAGATGGGTGCCCAGCCACACCACGCCCAAGCCCGCCATGACGCCAGCGGACGTATAGACATCCGTCCGCAAATGCCACGCGTCGGCCAGCAATGCGGCGGAGTCTGTTTCGCGACCCACCTTGAACAGGAAGTAGGAAACCACCGTGTTCACCACCACGGAAATCAACATCACGATGACGCCCCATCCGGGCGTGTCGAGCGGCTTGTGGTGAATCAGCCTATCCACCGCCTCGACAATGATCCAAATCGCCGCGACGAAAATCAGCACCGCCTCCACTGTGCCCGATATGTTTTCGACCTTGCCGTGGCCATACGGGTGGCCCTTGTCGGCCGGCCGGTGAGACTTTCGGACGGCGAACAACGCAATCACCGCAGCCGCCAGGTCCACGCCCGAATGAATCGCCTCCGAGATCAACGACACTGACCCGATGGCCAGTCCCGCAGCCAGCTTCAAGACGATGAGAACCGAGTTGGACACCACCGACAGGGTGGCGACCACGGTCTTCTGGCGTTGCTGATCCGTCTTCATCTGGACGAACGGTTTAGCCAATCAGCTCGCGAAACACGAGCAATAAAAGCGCCCCGCCCATCTTGTCCCAAGACGATGGAAGTTCGAGGCGGATCGCGTTCTCCGGCCCCGATGATCAGCGCGGGCGGGGCCAATCGTGCTCGGAGAACGCGATCCACCTGATGGGCCGACCAGCCAATCTTGCGGCGGCCATGCCATTCCTTCCGGGTGAGAAATTGTCGAAATAAATGCCGCGCACGTGCGTCGAAGGGCGCGTGTGCGAGCGGCCTTCCAGTTGAAACGCGATGGGCGGCTCGTTAAAATAAAGCGGACTGAAGAGCAGGAAAGTTGACCATGAAACATGGATTGCAGGTTGCATTGTTGAGTTTACTGGCCGCCGGCCCGCTGAACGCATGGGCCGCGGCGTTGACGACTGAGGACGTTGTCAGGATGACGAAGGCCCGCGTCAGCGAGGATGCGATCATCCAAACCATCGAGGCTACCGCCAGCCGGTTCTATCTGAGCCGGCAGGACGTAGACCGGCTGAAGAAACAAGGTGTCAGCGACCGCGTGTTGGCCGCAATGCAGGCCAGCGATCAGCCCGCCAAAGCAACGGCTGAAGGGCGGACAAGCGACCTTTCCAGCGCGCAGGCCGCTACCAACGCCGTCGTGCGGGCCGAGACGGCGACCAACGCGGTGGTCAGAGCCACCTACGTCGCGCCGCCTTCGTCATGGAGCTACTCCTATCCTTCGACCGTCGTCTATTACGGGTATTACTACGACCCACCGCCCCCACCGTTGTTGGGGTTCGTCCTCGGTCCCCTTTTGGGACCGGGGCCGTGGTGGGGGCCGGGCCCCAAAGGCGGCCCCGGACTAGGGCCGGGCCCGAAACCGGGACCGGGTCCAAAACCGGGGCCGGGCCCCGGACCTCGTCCTCCGCGTTGAGCCGGCCCCCTTGACAATGTGTGATCGCTCGGCAACGCTGGCCGAGCATGTCGAGCCGGCCGCATAATCTCCACCCGGCGTCTGGAGCCCCAGGCGACACGCAAGACGCCCCGCCCGATGCGGGTCGTTTGCGGCGGCTGGCCGTGGTGTGCGTGACGCTGCTGGCGCTCATCGTGGGGGCTAGGACATTCCTGCCCGATCTGCTGCGGCCGGACCTGTTTAAGGACGACGCCTGCCAGCACATCTGGTGGACGTATCGCTTCGGCGATCCGGCGTTGTTTCCCAACGACCCGATCTTGACTTTCTTTTCGGACCCGGCCCAAGCGCCCTGCGGCTGGCGATGGCTCTACAGGCTGCTCGTGCCTCTGGTGGACGCGCAAGTGTTGTCGGAGGTCATCTCGGCGCTCCTGGCGATCCCGACCGTGGTGCTCATCTTTCTGGCCGGCAAGCGCGCGTATCGAGCGGATGGAGCACGCGACGCAGGCGCGGCGCTGTTGGCGGGCGTGACGGCCGCGACGTGGATGCTGGCGCGTAACGATCTGGGATTTGTCAGCGGTGGTTTCCCAAGATCGTTTGCGCTGCCGATACTGCTGCTGGGACTGTGGGCGTTGATGGCGCAACGCGGCGCGTGGCTCGGCGTCGCTTTTCTGTTGGGGGCGCTGTTTTACCCGCCGGTGGTCGTCAATCTCGGTCTCGTGGCGGCTGTGGTGTGGGCGGTTCAACTGGCGCGCCAACGGCGGCTGCCCGCGGGCTGGCCCGCCCTGTTGACCTTGGGCGCGGCGGCACTGGCGATCATCATGTGGGTTTATGCGCGGCCAACGCCGCCGGAGATCGGGCCGCACGTGACAGCCGCCGAAGCACGCGCGATGCCCGAGTTTGGGTTGTCGGGCCGATCGCGGTTCTTCGTCAATGACCCGGTCGCGTTTTACATCGCGCAGCCGAGGTCGGGCCTCCAGTGGAAACCGTGGGCGTTGGCCTTGACGGCGGCGCTGGTAGCCGGGTCGGCGGTGGCCTTTCGCAGGGCGGTGCCGTTCGAGGTGTGGGCGCTGCTGGGCACGTCGCTGTTCGGGTTTGCGTTGGCGCACCTGACGCTTTTCGCGCTTTATTTGCCGAGCCGTTACGTGAAATACACGCTGCCGGTGTTCCTCTGGCTGTGGCTGGCGGCGGTGTTGCCGCGCGCGCTGGCCGCGCTTGAACGCTGGTCGTGGGGCCAGAGGCTGCGCGGCGCGTTGCGCCAAGGGCCAGTGCTGATCACGCTGGCCGTGCTGGTGCTCGGCGTCGAGACCGCGCGGACGACGCGCACGCTCTACAAAGAGCTTTCAACGCCGCCGTCGGCCGACCGCGAGAAGTTGTTCGCGTTCCTGGCCACGCTACCCAAGGCCACGTTGGTGGCCGCGCATCCGATGGACGCCGACGAGATCCCGTTGCGCAGCCGGCGCAGTGTGCTGGCCTCCAGGGAGAGCGCGCAGCCGTATTTCCCGCGCTACTACGCGCGGATCGCGGAGCGCATCGCTGCCGAACTAATGGCCTGCTACGCCTCCGACTGGAAGGACGTGGATGCGCTGCGCGACCGCTACGGCGTGGAAGTGTTCGTGGCCAACGCGCAACGCTACCGGCATCTGTGGCCGTATTTCGCGCCGTTCACGGAGGCGACGCAGCGACAAATCGAGCGCGGCTGCCGTGAGGGATTCGTCCTGCAGAACCCGCCCGCCGATCGCGTGCTGTTCCGCAGTGGCGACTACGCCGTCGTGCGCGTCGGACCGGCGAGCTGAAGGTTCAGCGAATGGATCCATGTCATGGTCGCTCGCCAAGGACGCCCGGCTCGGCGCGCGAGGGCAGATGCGATCGTAAGATGCTCTCGATAGCCTTTTCCGGAAGCAACTGCGGCTTTCAGTGGCGCGCGGCGGCTTCCGCCACATGGAGCTGCGTCCATTCGCCGCTGCTGACGTTGAAATAGATGCGCCGCCCGTCGGGGCTGAAAACGGGATGCGGATGCGATCGCCGCCACGACTTCGCACCGCGCGAGTTGTCGAAGCGATGCAGGATGATATGCTGCTGGCCGCGGATGTCGGAGAGCGCCACGCCCCATTCCTTCTCCGTGCCGCCGAACTTTTCCATCGTCGTGTCCGTGATCACCAGTTTGCCGTCGGGGCTGGCGGTGGGATGATCGCTTCGGAAGCCGGGCAGGCCGGGAATCCGGCGCATGCTGCCGGTGTTGCTGTCTATGAGGCAATTGCCTTTCTGGACGATCGTTCGCGAATCGGGATGCCACGCCGGATGGCCCCAGTTGGCCGTCGCGAACAGGAAACGCTTGTTCTCCAAGTCGTAGCAGACCAAACCGAGCCGCTGGCTCGCCTGGGGGCTTCGGAAATCGCCGCCGCCCGGCGAGGCGAGTTTGAAGAAGACGCGCTTGAGGTCGGGACTGATGATGGGGAAGAAGACCGAGATCGGTTTGTCGCCGAAGAGCTTCGCGATCAACTCCGGATACTCCGCCCGCACCGCGTCAGCAGTGACGGCGGTCTGAATCTCGCCGGTCTCGACATTGAGTAGTTCGAGGTCGCGATGCGCGCCTGGGCGCCAGTGGGGACCGTAGATCGGCACGAGGTCGCTGTGGGCTTGGCCCCAGCATAGTTGCCGGTTCCGGGCCAGCACGCGTTCCCTGCCCGATTCCACATCCACGGCGGCCACCACCCACTCGCCGTCACGCGCGTCGTGATAAACCACCCGCCGGCCGCGCGAGCTCCATTGCTGGCAAGCCGCCCGATGCGCGTCCTCAGTGTGGATGTTGCGAGCCAGCACCTTTTCCTCGCCCGTGGCGCGTTCGAGGATGCGCAATTCGCCGTGATGCGAATCGGGTGTGGTCGAGGCGTAGAACAACACCCACCGGCCGTCGGGGCTTTCCGGGCAGGTGTTCACGTAGGAGTGAATCGTGTGTCGTCCCGGCAGCCTCGCGACCGGCCGGATGCTCACGTCACCGCGCCACGGCTTGAGCGGATCGTTTCCGCTTTCACCCTGAACCGTAACGAGCATCAGACACAGAGGGGCGAGGGGGAAACAACGGGCCATCGTTGTCGTGACGCGCATCTTCCAGCACCGTGTCCCCAACACCTCCTTGCTTCCGCAGCTTTCGCCTTCCTCAACGGACAGGATGATTGGCGGGGCACCTTTCATGCCGCCAAATTAATCCATCCGGTGAACAGGCGTCACGATCATAATGGGACACCGCGCTAGATGCTCACGTCGCTCTCGGCGTCGCGCAGGTGCAGGTGGTCAAGGATGCGTGCGACGCTCTCGGCGACGGTGAGTTGGTCGGTGCGCAGTTCGATTTCGGGCTCCAGCGGCGGCTCATAGGGCGAGGAGATGCCGGTGAATTCCTTCAGCACGTTGGCGCGCGCCTTGGCGTAGAGGCCCTTGGGGTCGCGCTGCTCGCAGACTTCAATCGGCGCGTTGACATAGACCTCGATGAACTGTCCCGCGGGGAGCAGTCTGCGCACGAAGTCGCGGTCGGCCCGGTAGGGCGAGATGAACGCCGTGATGCAGATGACGCCCGCGTCGGCGAACAGTTTGGCCACCTCGCCGATGCGCCGGATGTTTTCCTTGCGGTCCTTGGGCGAGAAACCGAGGTCGGCGTTCAACCCGTGGCGGATGTTGTCGCCGTCAAGCACGTAGGCGTGTTTGCCGAGGTTGAACAGCTCGCGCTCCAGCTCGGTTGAGATGGTGGACTTTCCGGAGCCGGAAAGCCCTGTCAGCCAGACCACACAGCCGGCGTGACCGTTGCGCAGGGCGCGCTGTCGGGCGGTCACTTTGCCGACGTTCCAGTAAATGTCACGGCTCTTGTGCTGTGAGTCCGCGGTGCGCCGTGGGTAGTTGTCGGGCACGATAATGCCGCCGCCGGCCACGTCGTAGCCGTCCACGATGACAAACCGTCCCGTGGGCACGATCTCGGTGACGGCGTCGAACGCGAGCAGGCGCTTGGTGCGCAGCGTCAGTTCGGCTACTTCGTGGCGGCCCACAAACGCCTCCGTTTCAGACCGCGCGATCACATCGAGGGTCGAAGCGTCGAGGATGCGGTCAAAGCTTTCGATGCTCACTTCCACCTCCTGCGTGGCCAGTTTGAGCTTGTAGGGACGGCCTTTGGCAAACGGTTGCCGGCCGAGCCAGAAGACCCGCGCTTTAAGTTTGGTCAGTTCGTAAGGCGGCGTGTCCTCGTGGGCCGCGATGGCACCGCGCTCGACGAAGATTTGCTCGGTCAACGTGATGCCGATGGATTCGCCAGGACCGGCCGAGTCGGTGGTTGGCGCGCTCCAACGCTCGATTGTCTTGACGGCGCTGGTCTTGTTGCTCGGACAGAAGACGAGCTTGTCGCCGACCCTGATCGTGCCGCTCTCGACACGGCCGGCGAGAATGCGCCGCTGGTCGAAGCGATAGACATCCTGCACCACAAACCGCAACGGCTGTCCTTCGGGCGGCTCGCAGACCTTGAAGTCGTCGAGCGTCTCCAGCACGGTCGCGCCCTTCCACCACGGCATGTTGGCGCTGCGCGAGGCGATGTTGTCGCCGTGCTTGGCGGCGATGGGGATGAAGACCTTCGGCGCGACGCCGACGCTTCGGAGCCACGCGCGATACTCGGCCTCGATGGCGTTGAACCGCTCCTGCGAGTAGCCGGCGAGGTCCATCTTGTTGACCAGCACGGCGATCTGGCGGATGCCGAGCAGGTTGAGCAGGTAGCCGTGGCGGCGCGAGTTCTCCTGCACGCCCTCGTGGGCGTCAATGACCAGCAGCGCGGCCTCGGCATTGGCGGCGCCGGTGACCATGTTCTTCAGGAACTCGATGTGGCCCGGCGCGTCAATGATGACGTATTGGCGCTTCGGCGTGCGGAACCAGATTTGCGCGGTGTCAATCGTGATGTTCTGGTCGCGCTCAGACTGGAGCGCATCCATGAGGTTGGCCCACTCGAACGGCACGCCGCGGCGCTCAGCGATTTGTTGGAGTTGCTCCAGCTTGCCTTCGGGCAGCGAGCCAGTGTCGTGGAAAAGGCGCCCGACGAATGTGGACTTCCCGTGGTCCACGTGGCAGAAGATGACGAGCTTGAGGTGTTCGGTAGCAGACATGAAAGGGCAAAATTACATATAGCCGTCCCGGCGGAGCTTCTCGAAAGCGTCTTCGCTCTCCTTGTCCTGCGCGCGGCCGGCGCGCTCCGGGATCCGTGTGTGGCGGAGTTCCTCGACAATCTCGCGCACGGTGCGGGCGTTGGACTTGATCGGAAAGGTGCAGGGATAGCAGCCGAGGCTGCGGTAGCGTTCGCCCTTCTCATTGGCGAAGTAGAGGGGGATGACCGGGATGTTCTCGCGCTCGATGTATTCCCAAACGTTCAGTTCGGTCCAGTGCAGCAGCGGATGGATGCGGATGTGCGCGCCCTTCTCGAAGTCGGTCTTGAACTGGTCCCACAACTCCGGCGGCTGGTCGGCGACGTTCCATTCCATGTTTTGGTCGCGCGGGCTGAAGTAACGCTCCTTGGCCCGCGTCGGCTCCTCGTCGCGGCGCACGCCGACGATGACGCCGGTGTAGCGATGTTTGTCGAGCACGGCCTTGAGCGCGTCCTTCTTCAACGTGCCGCAGCATTCGACGCGCGTGGCCCTGCCCTGCGGGTAGGTGCGGCCCTCGCGCAGGACTTCCTCGTTCTTGCCGACGACGAGTTGGAGTTTCCACTCGCGGCACAGCCTGTCGCGATACTCGATCATGCTGGGGATCTTGTAGCTCGTGTCCACGTGGACGAGCGGGAACGGCACATGGCCGAAGAACGCTTTCCGCGCCAGCCACAGCAAGGCGGTGGAGTCCTTGCCGATACTCCAAAGCATCGCGAGCCGGTCGAATTTGTTGAACGCCTCGCGCAGGATGTAGATGGAATGGTTTTCGAGCTTCGAGAGGTGGTCCATAGGAGTTTCGGCAACAGATTCAGATTTGGAAATCCACCTTCTTGGCCATGAAAGTGTGGATGCCGCATTCGGTCTTCTTGAAGCCGGTCCAGCGGCCCGCGCGTTCGTTCTCGCCGCTGGCGGTAGGCCGGGTGCAGACCCGGCAGCCGATGC
>JAOACV010000339.1 GCA_026417675.1 Verrucomicrobiia bacterium | reverse complement strand
GGCGTGGCGATGGCGACCTTGCACCGCTGGACGCGCGTATATGATGGGGATACCGGCGTGGCCGTGCGATGCTGTCTCCTGCGCGGCGGCCGGATGCGCCCGCCCGATCCCGACACGAACGGGAGTGATTTGCGGACAGGCTTGGTGTTCAACTTCAGGTTCTATCCGCACGGGAACTCGTCGCAAGAAGCGCGTATCCCGCGCACCGGCTGGGAAACCACACAGCCACTGCTCGCCTACACCGTTAACGACACGGGGAGTCCGAAGTCGTTGCCGAAGCGGCAATCGCTGGCCACGGTCGCAGTCGCGTCGGGCAAGGGCGACGCGCTGTTGACGTGTTTGAAACAAGCCGAAGACGGCAAGGGCGTCGTCGCGCGCTGGTATGAAGCCACCGGACAGGCCTGCCAGGTGCGCGCCGCGTTGTCGCCTACGGACACCCGCGTGCGCCGCGCGAACATGCTCGAACAACCAACCGCGAAGGATGCTGCCAGCGGTGGCGCAGTAGCCACCGCCGCGTGGGAGATCGTGACCGTGCGGACGGAGAGATAAGCCGACAACGACAAAGGACAATAAACAGGAAAGAAACAGGAAAGGAGCATCACATGATCGCTTACGAAGAAGGCAAACGGACGCGGCGGCGAAAGCCGCGATTCTCTCAAGAGTCCAAAGAGCTTGGCGCGTTCAGTTTGAGAACGATATGAAAACGACTCGGCCGTTCATCGTGCCTCTGGCGGTAGCCATCGCCATCACCTCAACTGCGCTGGCAGGCTCCTCCGTCAAACGCATCTACATCATCCATTTCTCGCACACCGATATCGGGTTCACCGACATGCCAGGCGTGTGCCGGGAACTTCAATGCCGCTACCTCGATGTCGCGCTCGACGGCGTGCTCGCCACGATGGCAAAGCCGGCTGGCCAACGGTTCCACTGGACCTGCGAGTCGCTGGTCACAGTGGACGATTGGTGGCAGGCGGCGTCGCCGGGGCGGCGGAAGGATTTCCTGAAGGCGCTGCGCAGCGGCCAACTCGACGTCGCCGCGCTGCCGTGCAACCAGGCGCCATTCCTCGACGCGGCGCAGTGGCGGACGATGTTGCATTGGGTTCCCGAAGACCTGTGGCGGCAGTTGAAGCCGACCGTGGCGCTGCAGAGCGACGTCAACGGCTTCCCGCGCGCCGGTGCGATGGCGCTGCTCGACCGCGGCGTGAGGCGGCTGTGCATGAGCATCAACAGCGACAGCGGCGGCCCGCCGTTGTCGCGGCCGTCGGCGTTCTGGTGGAAGATGCCGGACGGGCGGCGGCTGTTCGTCTATCTGAACTACAGCTATCCGCACGGCTACGACTTCTTCGAAAGCGCGCACTGGCGTCGCGGTCCGGTGCCGTTCGCGTCGGACACGCGCTACCGGCCGCCGCGCGCGGGTGACTTTTTTCGCACGGACGAGGCGTCGCTGCGGGCGGCGCACGAGCAGTGCCTCCGGCAGATCGAGCGGCTCCGGGGAGCCGGCTACAAGCACAGCGTGCTGATGCTCTCGGTGACGAATCACTGGCGCATGGACAACGACCCGCCGTTTCTGGCGCTGGCCGACTTCATCGCCGCATGGAACAAGCTCGGCCTGAAACCGGAACTGGTCTTCACCACCGCCACCAACGCGATGGAGGCGATGGAGAAGGCCATTGGCTGCGACGCGCCGGAGCACGAAGGCGAGTTCACAGACTGGTGGGCCAATGGCGCCGCTTCCGGGCCGCGCGAAGTCGCTGCCTCCCGCGTCGCCAAGCGCCTGCTCGCCGCCGCGCGCTCGCCGCTCTGGGGACCGATGACCGCCAGCGGCGCGAGCAAGGCGCACGCGCTCTACAAAGACCTCTGCCTGTTCGACGAGCACACGTGGGGATCGAGTTGGAGCGTGGCGTTCCCGTGGGCGCTCGACACGCAGGCGCAGTTTGCCGAGAAGGCGATGCTCGCGTGGCGGCCGATGGGCCAGGCGGAATGGCTACTCTCGCAACGCGCCCGCACGCGGCTGCTGCGCGAGGGCGAAGGATTGTTCGTGGCGAACCCGTCACGCCGGCCGTTCAGCGGCTGGGTGCGGATGCCCGCCAACTGCCTGCGGGATGATTACCACTCGCTGCATGACCCATCTACGGGGCTGCGGCTGCCGCTGCTGTTCGAGAGCGGTATCAGGTCGTGGACCGCGCCTAGGAGTTCGGAGGAGCTGAGCCGCGAAAACACGGCGGCGACGTTTCCCGACAACGTGCCGAACCAGACGGTGAAGTTCTGGATCGAAAACCTCGCGCCGAACAGCTTTATGAAGTGGCGACTGGAGAAGGAAGTCGCGCCCCAGAGCTGGCCAATTGGAGATGGCCCCACGGTGCAAGTCAACACCGATGGCTGGCCGCTCTCCGCCCGGTGGGCGGGCATGAAGAAACCACTGTTCGTCGGCAACGTTTGCGAGTTTTTAGCGGTGAAAGTGAACGCGTTCGCGCCGCGCTGGGTGCTCAAGGACATCTGCGCTGCCGGCGGCTCTGCTCGCGGCGACGAACTTCGCAAGAAGCACATCGAGACGGTGCTGGCCACGCCGGAAGGCAGGGCGACGGTCGAGGAAACGCCACACACGCGGCTGTATGCGCAATGGCTGAAGCATCCGCGCGTCGCGTGGGCGCAGCGCCGGCTGGAACTCTGGAAACGCGAACCGCGCGCCCGCGTCACGCTGCGGTTCAACCGCCTTTCCTCCGAAGCGCCGGAGATCCTCTACGCAGGCTTCACATTGCCGTGCGAGGGCGTGCTGCCGTGCGTGAGCAACGGCGGTGTGCCGTTCACGCCGTTCCAGGAGCAGATTGCCGGCACCTGTCGCGACTACATCGCGCTTGACGGCTGGGCCGACTACGCGACGCCGGACGGCCACTGGCTCTGGGTGAGTCGCGACGCGCCGCTGGTCAGCTTCGGCGGCCCGCAAATCTGGACGCGCCGCCAGACGCCGCCAGAGCATCCGGAGCGGGTGCTGGCGATGCTCTTCAACAACTTCTGGTATACGAACTTCGTCGCCGACGAACACGGCGTGATGGAGTTTCAGTTTGACCTCGTCTGGCGCGAGAAGCTCGACCCGGCCGCCGCCGCCGATCTGGCGGACTCACTCATGACGGAGCCGGTGGTGTTGATCAACTCCGGCGGCCCGGAACATCCAGTTGTGATGCAACGGCTTTTTAATCCCTGACCATCATGCCAACGGCGCGACAGACTTCATCTCCAACTGACAATTGACAGACACTACCATCTGCTGGTGCGGCGAAACGCTGTGATTGCCAAGGCGAAACCGGCGTGATACGGTTCGTTGGCAGTTGTGACCGACCTGCTGTTCTTGTTGGAAAACCATGTTTAACAAAGGTGATAGCAATCGCAGAGCCGCGGGGTCGCCGGACGGGCGAGACCCCCGGATCAACGTGCGGGGACTGGTGTTGTTTTTGTCGCTGGTCATCCTCAGCGGCGCCCTCTGGACCATCGAGATGCGCCGCCAGAACAGCGTGGTGGAGCTGACCTATCCCGCCTTCATCGAGAAGGTCCGGGAAGGCGAGATTGTGGACGGAACGATCAGCTACGGCGCCGATTCGTTCGTGCAGGACATCCGCGGCTACATCCTCACCAAGGCCGACAAGGGCAAGGAGCCGACGCGGGTGCCCTTCCATCTGCAACATCGAGTCACGGAAGCGTTGAGCGAGGAACTGTCGCAGCGCGGGTTCACCGTGAAGGCCGGCAATTCCGCTCTCATGCAACTGGTGATCGGCCTGGTGCCCGTGTTGCTGTTTTTCTTCCTGCTGTGGTTTTTCTTCTGGCGCCAGTTCCGCGCGGCGGGCAAAGGCACGCTCAGTTTCGGCAAAAGCCGCGCCCGGATGCTCTCCCGCGACCGCAACCGGGTCACCTTCAAGGACGTCGGCGGCATCGCCGAAGCCAAGGAGGAGGTCCGCGAGATTGTCGAGTTCCTGCGCGACCCGAAAAAGTTCCAGCGGCTCGGCGGG